>NZ_JALKCW010000011.1:0-138564 GCF_046883345.1 Hydrosulfovibrio ferrireducens
CCCTTGGTTGGGGTAAAGATGGAGTTGCGAAGCTTCATCAACCTCAAGACAGGAGAGCATCATGACCACCAAACACAAAGTAGCACGAAGGAAGCTCAGTTTGCTAGAACTCGCTTCGGAATTAAACAACGTCAGCAAGGCCTGCCAGGTTATGGGCTATTCTCGGCAGCAGTTTTACGAGATTCGCCGCAACTTCCAGACCTATGGAGCCCAAGGCCTGTTGGATCGACTCCCCGGCCCCAAGGGACCGCACCCCAATCGAGTCAGCGAGGAGATCGAAAAGGTCATCCTGGAATACAGCCTGCATCAGCCAACCCACGGCCCGGTGCGGGTCGCTCAACAACTTGTCCTGCAAAACTTCCAGGTCAGTGCCGGTGGAGTCCGGGGTGTGTGGAGTCGCCACAATCTTCAGAGTCGACACGACCGGCTTTTGCGCCTCGAAAAAACAGTTCGTGAGCAGAAACTGGATCTCAGCGACACCCAAGTTCGCCTGCTGGAACGGTTCAGCCCGGAATTTCGGGAGAGGCACATCGAAACCAGGCACACCGGCGATCTCGTAGCGGTGGACACCTTTTTCGTCGGTGTTCTCAAGGGTGTTGGCCGGGTATATCTCCAGTCTGTCATCGATTGCCATTCCCGGTATGCCTGGGGCCGTCTTTACACCTCCAAGCTGCCGGTGACGGCAGTGCATGTGCTCAACGAAGCGGTGCTGCCGTTTTTCGAGCAACACGAAGCCCGGATCACCACTATTCTCTCCGACAACGGGCGGGAATTTTGCGGCCGACCGGATCGTCATCCGTACGAGCTGTTCTTGCAGCTTGAGGGGATCGAACATCGCACCACCAGAGTACGGCGGCCGCAAAGCAACGGCTTTGTCGAACGGTTGCACCGCACCCTGCTTGATGAGCATTTCCGCTTACAAGGCCGCAAGAAGTGGTATGAAACCGTGGAGCAAATGCAAGTAGACCTTGATGCTTACCTCAAATCCTACAACACGGAACGTACCCACCAGGGGCGCAATATGAACGGTCGGACTCCATACCGGGCTTTTACTGACGAGTTGCCAAAGAACGACGTAAAGGCAAATACAAAAAAAGCGGCGTAATACATCACCCCGCCAAGGGTGGCAGTGTCAGGTGAATACTATCTCTGTACATCCCTTCAAATACCACCCAGTAATCACACGTTTTTTTCTGTGTGATCCAGAATAAACTGGTAATTGCCCCAAATGCCCCCCTGGTGAGGAGTCTGTCTTGCTATTGGCCAATTCGGATATGTGAGCTTTATTTTTAGCATGATTTTTGTGGTTCGCGTCCAGAATGTAAATATTCTGAGAATATTCGAGAATAACTTAATAGGGAATTATATACGATCCGTATGATTATTGTGAAATTATCAACCCCTCTGTTTGAGGTGCCGCAAGAGGTGTTGGCTAATATTTTAAAGCAGACTCCCTCGTGCCTCGGAAGGTGGGAGGGGATTCAATTTTATGCAAATACCGATATCGAGTCATGCGATTTTTATATCGTATTTGAGGGTTTGGAAAAAAAAGAAAAAATACTATGTCCTCCTCAAAACACGGTTTTTGTGGCGGCTGAACCATCCTCACTGAAGCGCTATGGTGAGTCATTTCTTGCGCAATTCGCAACAATAATTATCTGCCAACGCGGAATGAAACATGGCAATAAATATTATAACCAGCCAGGCCACACCTGGTTTACCAAGAAAAACTATGATGAGTTGATGCGGACGGCATCCGTGCAAAAAAATAAATTGTTGTCAATCGTAACCAGTAATAAGCAGGGGAGTGAAGGGCACAAAAAAAGATATGAGTTTTGTCTGAAGCTCAAGGAGTATTTCGGCGATTCAGCGGATTTGTATGGCCGGGGGATAAGTGAGTTTGAAGATAAATGGGATGTCCTGGCTCCCTATAAATATTCTGTCGCCATAGAAAACTACATTGAGCCGGATTGGGTAACGGAAAAAATCGGAGATTGTTTTTTGGCGCATACTTTTCCTTTCTATTACGGAGCGCCAAATATATCGAAATATTATAGGGAAGAAAGTTTCGTAAATATTGATATAGATAATTTTGAATTGTCGTCTAGAAAGATTGAAGAAGTTGTTGCGGATAAATTTCATTATGAAAATAATTTGCCTGCTTTAATTGATTCAAAAACAAGATATCTGAATAATGTCAGCCTTGTCCCCATGCTGCATAATTTTATTATGGGTGGGATTTGCAAGGGAAAACAACACAAAGAACAGATGGTTTTTTATCCGGAAAAGAGCAAGGCTTTTTTGTTCTTTAAAAAGATGTTCAAGCACGGGAGTAATTGAGCCGTGAATCCCAAGGTGTCAATCTGTATTCCTGCTTACAAGCAGCCTGATTCCATTTTGAGAACATTGGAATCGATAAAGAGGCAGGATTTTTTGGATTTTGAGGTTGTGGTGAGCGATGACACCCCAGATGAATCCGTATACAGAGCGTGTGAGAGATTTCGCACATGTTTCCCGATACAATATCTGAAAAATGACAAGAGTCTTGGTTCTCCAGGAAACTGGAATAAGGCCGTTGATGCGGCATCGGGAAAATATATCAAGATCATGCATCATGATGATTATTTTTCGGATAACGCCAGTTTGGGAGCCTTTGTCGCTTTGCTTGATGACCATCCTGGGGCAGGTTTTGCCTTTAGCGGTTCGAACAATGTTGACCAGAACGGGCAGCTTCGTTTTGTGCATTCTGCCAAAAAAAAACAGGTGGAAACGCTGCGCCGCAATCAAAATGTGTTGTTCTTCGGGAATTTTATCGGGGCGCCAAGCGCAACGATTTACAGGAAGGATTTAGGAGTTCGGTTTGACGAAAATTTGAAATGGGTCGTTGATCTGGATTTTTATTATTCAATAGTAAGATTGAACAGCCATTTTTGTTATACGGAAAAGCCTCTGGTGTCGGTCTGTATTGGTGGAGATGACCGGGTGACATCTGCCTGTGAAAATAATAAATGTGTAGAGATTTATGAATGGTTCTATTTCTATAAAAAATTACGCAATATCGATTCTTCTTGTTTTTGTTATTTTAATTTTTTTTGGAACTTGTTGAAAAAATATAAAATTTATTCGTCTCAGGAGATCTTCGCCTGCGGCGTCAATTTTCAGGTGCCGGGATATGTGGAGCATATCTTGTCTTGTCTTGGTGTTTTTAGACGGATTGCAGACGTTAAAGTTGTGAATCCGGTATTGCGCGTTATGTGTTTTTGGTGCTGGGTGTTCCGGGAGCGTTATTTGCTTAAATAAAAACAAGCTTGGTCTCCATTGTGCTCGTTGTTCAACTTTTTGGCTAATTCCCTGTATTCTATAATTTTTTCTTTGGTGAAGATATTTTTCTCTGGGGAATTGGTAAAGGATCGACTCGCATTCAGGGGTATATCCTGTTTGTATTGCTCGCTTCCTAAAAATTGAAATTCGTTGGAATCGTACACAATTTTGGTAATCCGCAATCCTGCTTTGTCCGCCAATAAAGACATGCTTTTTTGGGTATGCAAGAAAAAATGCCTCGGCGCATCCAACTGCACCCAGTGCTCGCCGTATGTTCTCCAAGCATAACTATCACACAGCGGGATTCGCAGCAGGATGCGCCCGTTGTCCGCAAGGGCTTCTTTAATCTGCGCCAATAAGGCAAGCGGATTTGCTGCATGTTCGAAAGAATGGTGCATCATAATACAGTCAAATTGTGACTGTAATCCGGCAATATCGCATTTGTGAATTGTTACATTGTTTCCGTGGTGGATATTTTGGGCGATGAAGGGGTCCACTCCGGTAAGATTTGTAAAGCCCTCTTTATGCATGCTGAGAAGAAGATCCCCTGAACCACACCCCACATCAAGAATTTTCGAAGTTGTGGTTAGGTTTAACCCCTTGAGCCACTCGAAATATTGAGGAGGTTTGTAAATCTTCGTTAATATTTTGTTTATAAAATTGCTTTTCCCAAGACAGTATTGTAGCCGTTGTTTTTTTAGAAACTTTTTCAGGGGAGAAGTTTTTTTATTCTTCTGCGATTGCAGCGAGTAGTAAGTGTCCGGATAGTACCGAGCCATATCCTCAGGGATGTTTGTAATCTGCAGGCAACCGCAATTGGCACATGCGAAATACTCGAATTCATCTCTGGTGCCGAGCATCATTTCTCTGAAAACGTAATTTTTGTTGCCCGAGGTGTTTTGGCAGATTCCGCAGATGTTCATAGGTGAATTCACGTCGGTGGTGTCCAATGTTTTCAATACATTCCAGAGATTTTTAATCCGCAGTACTTATAGCGGTTTAATCAATAGTCCCTGCCCTGAAGGCAGAGAGACGATCCGTGAATTTTTTGTTTCAACGGCATCGTCTAAGGCTGTTTTTTGTGACCCATGCCCAGCGTAAGCGTAATCATCGAGTAAGACAAAAGCCCCGGGAGACAACTTCTCCCAGAAAAAATTTAAGGACGCTACTTCAGGCGGTGAACAGTTCATATCCAAATGCAAATAGGCGATCCTATCTGTTTTTACGGAGGTGAGTGTCTCTGGGATTGATCCTTGAATGATCTGAACATGTTTCCATTGAGAAAAATTGGCTTGAACAGATTCGGCTTGATCTGCATAAAAACCGTTTTCCAGAGCTCTTTTGTTTTTTTCCAATGCCCCTGTCTGGATATCAAGTTCAGAGAGATAACGATCATCCAACCCGCAAAATGTATCAAGCAGATAGAATGTTTTGCCCATTGCGTCCCAGTCAAGATATTCCATGATTGCAGAGCTTAGGAAGCCACGATTTACTCCGCACTCAACGAAATCTCCGGCAAGTTTGCTTGCCGAGTAAGCGGCCCACAATCCGATATGAACGCGCCAGTGCCAGAGGTAATCGTTCCCGGCCGCGACTATCCCTCGTTGGTATGCTTTTACAAAAGACGGGTCGGTCATAAAATCATGATTATGAATACTTCTTAAACCGTCTTGATCATAAATTTCTTTTGATTTTTCCTGGATGGTATACCCAAATGGTTCAATAATTTTATTAAAAGTTGTTCGGAAGCTCATGGATTACCTTTATAGCCTCTGCCAAGTTGCAGGGATTAAATCTTTAGTATTAAAGTCTTTTTCTTTAAACCATCTTTCGGGGGACAAAACCAATTTGTCCGGATATCGGTTCAACCACGCTCCCCACCAAGAAAAGCTGCTATTGGCAATGATATGATGTTTGCACTGACTCATCAGGCGCAAATCTTCGTAATTTTTTTTTGGGCCGTTATGGTTGATGAATGTGACTGGGTGTGTGATTCTTAAATTTTTCTCCGCCCAGTCAGGGTCATCGCTGAAGATGAAAAAATAAGGGTGATGGATTGTGTGGGAGAGATGTTCGATACAGCGCGCATAATAGTCAAGATCGCATGTGCCGTGAATTGTATTGGTTTTTTCGTCGGTCACATAATCCCCGCGGCGGACATGCAGGCTTATTGATTCACAGGAAGCCATTTGTTGTGCCAGTGCCAAATTTTTGCCTGTTTGTGGCAATGTTACCGTAAATTCATTTCTGATAATCCCCGAGATGTCTGAAAAATATTTTTCGCTTTGCCAGTAGCCGTCCAGGTATACGGAATCGTGCATGGTGAGTATTGCCGGGTCGAAATGATACTGGCTTTCCCGGATATGGGTTATTCCTAATTTGTTTGGAAATCCCAAAAGTTTCTTGATTTTCTTTTGCAAAGAGCGTGTGTCGGGTTCTTTGAAAAGTTGGATCTCTTCTTGGGTTGCGATGGCTTCTTGTATGTTGAACGCGGACAAGCCGTAGTCGTGCAGAGTATAATTTTTAAAATCTGATATATCCAGTTTCAACACGGTGTTGTGGATTGCGGCAAGTCGCCTGCCTGCCGCATATTGGAACATCTGGTTCCCGAGCCCGCCCATTATTCTGACGATAATCATTGTGCTGGAGCAACAATCGATTTGAGTTTTTCGGATACTGTTTTGCGGAATCTGTCCAAAAGATGAGGGCCGGCACGGTAGAAATCCCTTTCGGCCCGGCAGAGATCCGCATAGTCTTTTTTGGCCGGATCGGCAAGAGGGCTTGGGGTGCCGGGCGTGCCTTGCAGGGCTGCGGAATAGATGCCTGCTCTGAGCTGGTACTTTGCGGCGCGGTCCATTTTTTTTACATAGTACGTGGAAGCGGTTTCGCGATAGATCAGTAGAGGGTCTGCCAACATCCAAGCCTCGCCCAGGGCGCCGAGGCGAAGCCATAATTCATAATCCTCCCCGACCGGGGGAGCAAGGCCTTCATTGAATGTCCCTGCCTGGAGGAGGCTTCTTCGTCTGGTCATGACCGAGGAGATAATGAATATGTTTTCCTGCACCAGCTTCTCGTAGGGAATCAGGCCAAAGGAGATTTTCTGGTGGTAAACGGGAGCGTCTTCTTTGGAGCCGATTCCCTCCCAGCGGAAGGCGTTGGTGCCGAGGAGAACGCACGCCGTGTTGCGCTCAAGAAATTCCACCTGCCGTGCCAGCTTTTCAGGAAGCCAAAGATCATCGTCATCGAGAAAGGCGACAAACCGGGCAGTGCCTTGACCAATGGCGCGATTTCTTGGGGCGGACGGATAGCCGGCATGCCGGCCCGGTAAATGAATAAAACGGTTGTCTGCCAGAAAGGGCTTGACCGCCTCCCTGGTCTCCTGGCTTTCCCCATCTTCCGCAATCCAGCAGAGCCAGTCCGTATACGTCTGGCTCTGAACGCTTTTCAGTGTTTCTGGCAAGAGGGCAGCCCGGTTGTAGGTGGGGATGATAATGTCGACGGTCATTGTTCAACGAATTGCATGGTGTAGAGCATATGGTATACGCCGTTTTTGGCAAGGAGTGTATCGTGGGTGCCCTCTTCCGCAATCAACCCATCCTTGATGACGATGATCCGGTCTGCTTTTTTGATGGTGGAAAGCCGATGCGCTATGATGAAGGTGGTTCTGCCTTTCATCAGGTTTTCCAAGGCTTTTTGCACCTCGCGTTCAGATTCGGCATCAAGGGCTGAGGTCGCTTCGTCCAGAATGAGGATAGGCGCGTCCTTTGCCAGAGCCCTGGCGATGGAGATGCGTTGCTGCTGTCCCCCGGAAAGTCTTGCCCCGGACTCGCCGATTATTGTTTCAAATCCCTCGGGCAATTCGTTGATAAAATCCAGGGCGTGCGCAGCCCGGGCAACGGCGGCCAACTCTTCTTCGGATTTTTCCAGATCGCCGTAGGCGATATTGTTCCGGACCGTGTCATTAAAAAGAATGGTCTGCTGGGTTACCATGGCGACTTGGCTACGCAGGGATTTCAAGGTTACCTCGCGAATGTCCCGGCCGTCAATGGAGATGTTGCCCCTGGTAACATCAAGGAAGCGGGGGATGAGATTGGCAAGGGTGGTCTTGCCTCCGCCGCTGGTGCCGACCAGGGCAATAACCTCGCCAGGGGTTACAGTAAGGTTGATCCCTTTGAGGATTTCAGTAACGCCATCGTAGCTGAAATGGACATCCTTGAAAACAATCTCTTTTTGCACCGGCGGGAGTTCAACGGCTCCTGGCTTGTCGGCGATTTCCGGTTTGATGTCGAGCACGCTGAACACGCGGGTGGCGGCGGCAAGGCCATGCTGGATGGGGTTGTTGACCTTGCTTATGTTTTTGATCGGTTCATAGATCATGATCAGCGCCGTGAGAAACGAAAAAAAAGTGCCGGGCGTTGAGTGGCCGTTAAGAACCTGATTGCCGCCATACCACATGATCAGGGCGATGCCGACTCCACCCAACAGCTCCATCAGCGGGTGATTCAGGCTTTTCAACTGCACATCTTTCATGGTGATGCGGAAGAGCTTTCCCGCTCTTTCCGAAAAACGTTTGGACTCATATTCCTCCATGCCGAAAGCCTTGACGATCCGGTTGCCCTGGATGGTTTCCTGGAGGATGTTGGCGATGGAGGCGGTGGTGCGTTGGCCGCTGAAACTCAGTTCTCGGAATTTTTTGCCAAATCGATAAATAGGCACGCTGGCAAGGGGGAGGAAAATAAGAGACATCAGGGCAAGTTTCCAGTCTTGGTAAAAAATGACGGTCAGCAGGCCGAGAGCCTGGAAGAGGTCCTTCAGGGTTCCGACAAGGGCGGAAGATACGGCGCCCTGCATGAGCGTGACATCCGAAATAATCCTTGAGATAAGCTCTCCGGTTGGGGTTTTGGTAAAAAAGGAGAGGGGAAGATTCTGAATGTGGTCATAGAGCTTTTTGCGAAGATCAAGAATGATCCCCTGGCCAACTCTTTCCATGAAATATGAATAGCCATAATAAAATACCCCTTTGACCAGAAAAAGCAGCATAAGGGCGAGGGGCAGCAGGTTGAGCATCAACCGGTCTTTCTTGAAGAAGATTTCGTCGAGAAGCGGTTTGACCATATAGGCTTGCAGGGCGCTCAGGCCGGCAACGATGATCATGCTGATCATGGCCAGGATAAGCCGGTTCCGATAGGGTTTGATGGTCTGAAGGATGCGGAAGATAATCGTCTTGTCAGGCATGTTTGTGTGGTTGTGTCCTTGGGTTGTTCAGTTTCCGCAGGGGGAATTCTTTTCCCAGTGAAAAGCGGTGGCGCAAATGGTCTCCAGGTCTTGGTGGCTCGGCTTCCAAGGAAAAAGAGTTCTGATTTTGTCGGTATTCGCCACCAGTGCGGGAGGGTCACCATCCCGCCGACCAGCGGAAACAATCTCGAAATCAACCTTGCTTACCCGGCGCACGGTTTCAAGAACCTCCTTGACGCTGAAACCATATCCATACCCGCAATTCAGGGTTTCCGAGGAGCCCCCTTCAAGGAGATGCGCCAAAGCGAGAAGGTGGGCTGCGGCCAAATCCTCGACGTGGATATAATCGCGAACGCAGGTGCCGTCCGGGGTCGGGTAATCGGTTCCGTAAATAGCGACTTTTTCTCTTTTTCCGCAGGCAGCCTGACAGGCAATATGGATGAGGTGCGTTGCCTCGGGGGTGGCTTCGCCCAGCACCCCATCCAAACTTGCCCCGGCGACGTTGAAGTACCGCAACGCGACGTAACGGAAGGCGTCTTTCGGAGAGGCCGCAGCAGAGCTGTTCGCCGCATCTTCCAGCATCCATTCCGTCATCAGTTTTGAACGCCCGTAAGGATTTATGGGAGAGACACGCGTTGTTTCCCGGATCGGGCCATCTTCGGGAACGCCATATACTGCAGCGGATGAGGAAAAGATGAAGTGCTGTACCCCTGTTTGCAGGCAGGCGGCAATAAGGTTCCTGGAGCCGCTGGTGTTGTTGCCGTAATATTTCAAGGGGTCGGTGACTGATTCCGAAACAACGATATGTCCGGCAAAATGGATCACGGCCTCAATCCGGTGCTGGCGAATTACCTGGCACATCAGCGCAAAATCTCCGGCATCGCCTTCGACCAAATGTGCCTGCGCTGGAACAGCCCAACGGTTTCCGGAGTAGAAATTGTCAACCACCACCACGTTGCAGCCGGCATTGACAAGCTGCCGACTCGTATGGGAACCGATATAGCCGGCTCCTCCGGTGACGAGGACATTCCGGGCGGGTAAGAGATTTTGGGTGTTCATGGAGATCTTTTCACGGGGAAGACGGGGTTCCTGCTCGTATTTTCAGAGAAGATCGTGGATTGCTGGCCATCTTCCGGGCATTATGGGGCAGCGGGGACGGTGTTACAAATAATCGCAATTACTATATGATCCTCCGCGGTTTGTCAAACAAATGTTGGCACATGTCGACGGGGGCTGAGGTCAAAGAGTTGTGACCAGTTCGGTGCTCAAGTACCTCTCTCCGGTGTCGCAGAGCGGGAACACGATCTGCTTGCCTCGGTTTTCCGGGCGGGAAGCGATCTGTATGGCGGCCCAGGCGTTGGCGCCCGAGGAAATCCCGCAGAGGATGCCCTCTTCCTTGGCGATTCTGCGGGCGGTTTCCATGGCCTGGTCGTTGGTCACCGTGATGATTTCGTCGATGATCTCCCGGTTGAGGATCTTGGGGACAAAGCCCGCGCCGATGCCTTGAATCTTGTGGGGACCAGGTTTGCCGCCGGATAAAACCGGGGATGCGGAAGGCTCCACCGCCACCACATGCAGGGAGGGATTCTTCGTCTTGAGCACCTCGCCCACTCCGGTGATGGTGCCGCCGGTGCCCACCCCGGCCACAAAAATATCGATGCGGCCATCGGTGTCTTCCCATATCTCCTTGGCCGTGGTTTGGCGATGGATCTCCGGGTTGGCCGGATTGGTAAATTGATTGGGCATGAAGCTGTCCGGAGTTTTGGCGAGGAGTTCTTCCGCCCTGGCTATTGCTCCCCTCATGCCTTCGCTGCCCGGGGTAAGCACCAGTTCGGCGCCCAGGTGCTTGAGCAGTGTTCGCCGTTCCAGGCTCATGGTTTCCGGCATGGTCAGGACAAGCCGGTATTTTCTGGCGGCGCAGACAAAAGCCAGGGCGATGCCGGTATTGCCGCTGGTTGGCTCTATAATGGTGGTTGTCGGCTTCAACAGACCCTGTTCTTCGGCGGCCTTGATCATGGCCAGGCCGATGCGGTCCTTGACGCTCCCCAGCGGGTTTTGGAATTCCAGCTTGGCAAGCAACCGAGCCTCTATCCCCGCGCCGAGGCGAGACAAGGTGAGCATGGGGGTGTTGCCGATGATGGCGGTGATGTCAGGGGAAATTCGCGGCATTGGGAGCGCCTCCTGAGATGAATGGGGGAAAGGGGTTTGTCCTGTTGCGTTGCCGGCAGAGTCGGGAAGGGTTGTGTATCCCTTCTGGCCGGGGGGCTTAGAGAAAAGGGGTGAGCACTTGGCAATCCCGGCAGATATTCATTTTTCCTTTCCAGTTTTTTTGGGCCTTGCACTCGCAAATGGTGCCGTTGATGAACCAGCATAATTCTCCGGCTTGAAATTCCCAGGCCGGACATTGCTTACGCCTCTCCGCTGGGCAGTTTTTCACCTCCCAGCAAGGAGAAGGGCCGCTTTTGTCTTTTTGTTGCTGGCGGGAGAGCAGGAAATAAACCTGCCGTTCGACGTGGGGGGGAACGGAGCGCCAGCCCTGTTCGTAGCCTTGGATCGCCTTTATGGACGAGCCAAGGAGTTCGGCAAGCTGTTTTTGGGTCTTGCCCAGTTTCTTGCGCGCCAACAAAAAACTCTGTTTGTCCATCGGCTGCTCCTGGCAGAAAAAATCAATACGGCTGCGTTGCGCTCGTATGCTATAAGTACCACATGGTGGCAGTTGGTTGTCAAGGGAAGAATACACGGAGTATTGCTGGTGCGCCCGGGGGCAATGCCGGTTCCGCGAAAGGGTTTCCGGTCCTGGGGGTTGCCTTTAATTCACGCGGATCCAGCGCCCGGAAGAGTCTTTGGAGACGGTAACCTGGCTGGAACGGCCTTTCTGGATCTTATCCAGGCCGTCGCGCATGGCTCGTGAGTAGTTTTCACAGACAGCGAGGCTTCTGTCCACAAGCGTGAGGGCCTCCTCCTGACCGATTTCGAACATGCCACCGAATTTGTAAATGAGGTCGGCAAGCTCGAGTTTGGTGCCGTTGAAAAAAGCCGAGGTCAGCGTGTTGCTGAACACAACAAGGTTTTGGAGAAAAAGGAAAGAGTCTTTGCTTTTTTCGGGGTTGGGCGGGCTTGTGTCCATGCAATCGACAATGCGTTTGGAAAAATTCCAAAACGTCGAGATTTCCCGGCCAATCTGGCTGTAGGTCAGGCCTTTGAGCACAAGACGGTTGGAGTGCTCCTCCGAGTAGCCCTTTTGCATCTCTTGCTCAATGGCCTGGTATTGAGCAGGCAGGTACACCAGGACAACAAGCTTCCCCAGCTTGTGCAACAGGCTGCAAACGTAGGCCTCTTCCGGAGAGATACGGTTTTTTTTAAGTTCACAGTAGATTCTGCTCTGGGTGGCGCTGATAAGGGACATGGTGAAAATCCCGGCGATTTCATCTTTCTCCGTGCCGGTGCGGATGAATTCCTCAAACAATGCCATGGCGGCGGCTATCTGACGCAGGGTGTCAAAGCCGACCACGGTTATGGCCCGCGATATGGTGCTGACCGGGGTGCCGCGGGAATAGTAGGCGGAGTTCACCACCTGGAGAATCCTGGTGGTGAGGGAATAATCCTTGAGGATGGTGTCGGCCACATCCTGAGCCGTGGCCCGGCTGCTGCCCAGCAACGAGATGAGTTCCGTCACATGGTCGGACATGGCCGGCAAGGAGTCCATGTTGGCCAAGGAAAAGATTTCCAGCAATTTTTGACGGGTCTGATTTTCCGGTGTTTCTGTCATGTGCATTCGGCGCTGGCTTGAAGAACGTGAACTATTTCACCCCAAATATTACTGTGCTCACCCTAAAATGTTTTCTTCCCTTTCGCAAGTCTCTTGAGGGTTTCCCCGTTCCGGTTAGGTTGTCCCGGCAGGGGGTGGAGTTTTGCTGTTATTGATTTGGCAGGCGGCGGTATTGGATGGCTTCGGCAAGATGGCTTGCCTGGATGTGTGGGCTTTCCTCCAGGTCGGCAATGGTTCTGGCGATCTTCAGGATGCGGTGATACGCCCTGGCGGAAAGGCCGAGCCGGGTTGTGGCCTGCACCAGCAGCTTTTGGCCGTTGTGATCGAGGGAACAATACCGCTTGAGATCAACCGGGCCCATCTGACTGTTGAAATACACCGCGGTCCTCTCGGCAAACCGTGACTGCTGGATGCCATGGGCCTTGCTTACCCTGGCCTTGATCGCCGCCGAGGTCTCACCTGCTTGCAAAGCCGTGAGTTCATGTACCTTGACGGCAGGCACCTCCAAGTGGATATCTATCCGGTCCAGCAGAGGGCCGGAGAGTTTTCCCCGGTAGCGCTGGATTTGCGGGGGCGTGCAGAGGCACTCCTTGTCCGAGCCCAGGAAGCTGCAGGGGCAGGGGTTCATCGCCGAAACCAGCATGAAGTCCGCGGGAAAGCGGAGCGACTGCGAGGCCCGGGCAATGGTGACCTGGCCGTCTTCCAGGGGCTGCCGCAAAACCTCCAGGACATTGCGCTTGAATTCCGGCAATTCATCAAGGAAAAGCACGCCGTTGTGGGCAAGGGAGACCTCGCCGGGCCTGGGGATTTGCCCGCCTCCGATGAGCCCGGCATCGGAAATGGTATGGTGCGGGGCGCGGAAGGGCCTGGTGGTAATCAGGCTTTTCTCCTTGGGGATGAGCCCCATGGTGGAATAGATTTTCGTGGTTTCCAGGGCCTCGGCAAAGGAGAGATCGGGCAGGATGGAGGGAAGCCTGCGGGCCAGCATGGTCTTCCCGGACCCGGGCGGGCCGGAGAGCAGAATGTTGTGCCTTCCCGCCGCGGCAACCTCCAGCGCCCGTTTCACATGGGCGTGTCCCTTGACCTCGGAAAAGTCATTTTCCGGAGTGCCTGCTTGGCGGAACAGATCGGCGTGGCATATGGTTATCGGGGAGAGTTCTTTCTTTCCGGCCAGGAGTTCCACCGCTTCATGCAGGGCGGCCGCGCCCACCGTGGAGATTCCATCCACCACTCCCCCTTCCGCGCCGTTGGCCTCGGGCACCAGATAGTGGGCCAAACCCGCGTTTCGAGCCGCCAGGGCAATGGGCAGGATGCCCGGAGTGGGGCGCAATCCGCCATCCAGGGAAAGCTCCCCGGTGACGCAGGTTCGGGCGAGTATTTCCGTGTTGATCAGTCCGGCGGAGGCGAGGATTCCCAGGGCGATGGGCAGGTCAAAACCGGTGCCTGATTTCTTGAGATCGGCCGGGGCCAGGTTTACGGTGATGCGCCGGTTGGGAAAATCATAACCGCTGTTTTTGATGGCCGCCTTGACCCGATCCTTGCTTTCCCGTACCGCGCCTTCGGCAAGGCCGACAATGGTGAAGGTCGGCAATCCCATGGCGATATCAACCTCTACGTCAACGAGATGTCCGTCAACGCCCAACACTGTTCCGCTGATAACCTTGGCAAGCATGGCTGGCTCCGGGCAGTCTGTTCTGGGTGCAGGGCAGTTCTGCCCGGGCCGTAGTCTTCCGGCTGGTGGATTGAAAAAACCTACAAGCAAGAATACACAATTGGTCAGGCTTTTCCAAGGGTATGTTTCAGCCCGGCTGGGAACCGCTTACCCTTCGTAGAAGATGTAGCTGGTGGTGCTGGATTTTTTGGCCAGGTACATGGCCTTGTCCGCCTTATGGAGCAGGGCGTCAATCTGTTTGTCGTCATCGGGATAGATGCTGATGCCGACGCTGGCCGTGATGGTGAGCCGGAGATCATGGAAGAGAATGGGATCCGCCAGGGAAGCGATGATTTTTGTCGCTACATGCTGTACCGCTGTTTTGCTGGAGATATCGTGGAGAATCACCACGAATTCATCCCCGCCCATGCGGGCGACCGTGTCGGAGTCGCGCAGCAGGGTGCGCAATCTGGCGGCGACCTCAATCAGGACGGCGTCTCCCGCCAGGTGCCCGTGTGCGTCGTTGATCTGCTTGAATTTGTCCAAATCCACATAAAGGAGGGCGATTTTCTTGCGGTGGCGTTGGCTCAGAATCATGGCCTGGGCCAACCGATCCGGAAAAATATGTCTGTTGATCAACCCGGTGAGGGGATCGTGGTGGGCCAGGTGGGCAATGTGGTCCTGGGCCTGTTTTTTTTGTGCGGCCAGGGCAAAAAGGGAAGCGAAGTGTTCAAGGGTGGCGAGATCCCGTTTTTCATAGGCTTTGGGGCTGTTGGCAACGGAGATGATGCCGAGAAAATCGTGGTTGAACATGGCTGGAACCGCAACAAGGCGGGTGAGGGAGGCCGGGCCGGGAGGAAGGCTCTTTGCCCTGTAATCGGTGAGCGGCGCGTTTGAGAGGATCGCTGTTTTGTTTTCCAGAACCCAACTGACAAGGCCCTGGGGGGCATGCACGCAGGCGCCGTTTTCCTCGTGCATGGTGCACATGTCCCGGATCTCCGGGGAAAAGGCCATGGCCAGCAGGTTGTTGGTTTGCGGGTCCACCAGATCGATGATTCCGTATTTGCTCCCGGTGAGCGTCAGAATCTCTTTAAGCAGGGCGGAGGAAATGTCCTTTAAGGAGTCGGAGGAGATGATCATCCGGGAAATTCTGGCCACGGCCGCGTTCATGGCCGATTCCACGGCCAGCTTCTGTTCCGCCTGTTTCCGGGCGGTGACATCCTCGAAGATGGCAACCACCTCGCCGGATGGCAGCTTGTACAGGTAATTTTCCCGCCAGCCGGTGAGCCGGTTGTCGGTATACAGGGAAATCGGGTGATGCTCCGGCCTGCCTGTCTGCCAGACTCGCTGCAGCGCGGCAAGAAGGCCGAACTCCTTTGCCCCGGGGAAAATTTCGAGGAGCGACCTGCCGATCACCTGCTCTTTGCGTATCTTATTGATGCGCTCCGCGGCCCGGTTAAAATCGACAAAAACAAAATCGTTGGCTCCAAGGTCGGTTGCCTCATAGACCGCAACCCCTGAGCTCATGTTGTTGAACAGTTCACGGAAGCGTGTTTCGTTGGCAAGCAAGGCTTGTTCCGTCTCGCGCCGGTCGCTGACATCCTTGGCCATGAGGATTATGGTGGTCCGGTCTTTCTGGTACAGTTCCAAAAAATGGAGAGTGACCTGTTTGCCGTTCAGCAGGGTGGGAGGATTATCTTCGATGAGTTGGGGCAAGCGTTCCGGGTGTGCCAGCAGGGTGGTAATTCTTTCCTGTGCTTCCGCGCTGAAAAGCGTCACGATGTTTACGGCCAGCAGCTTTTCCTCGGCAAGGTTGCACAGGTCAAGGGCGGCCAGATTGACAAAGATGATGGCGCCGTCCGCGGTCAGCTCGAAAACCGCCTCGGACATGTTGTTGATGATGGCTTCAAAATGATTTTTCGAGGAAAGCAGTTCCCTGGTAATGCTTCGGTATTGGATATCTTCAAGATTCGCCACCGGCTCAAGGGTGGCCGGGGATTTGTCCGTATGGTGGCGGATGACCTCCAGGACATGTTTCTGGATGGACTTGATCGATCCCTTGGCGATGCAGGCGTTGGCGCCGAATTCCTTGCAGTCGATGTCATCCTCGGCGGCAATGGCGGAAAGGATGACGATGAACAGGTCGGCAAACCTGGGGATGCCCCGGATAATCCGGCAGAGCTTGTCGCCCCCGATGTTGGGCATGACCAGATCGACAAAGATGATGTCCGGCGCATAGACCTCCAGCACGCTGAGGGCTGCCAGGCCATCGCTTGCCGTCATCACCTCGTGGCCTTCCTTTTCCAAGAAATTGGCCAGGAGCTTCAGGATCATCGGGTGATTGTCCACCACGAGAATTTTTAAGGTCATGGTCCCCACCGGCCTTGAATTTTTCTGGTTCAATTCTCTGTTGTGTAAGTGGAACCGGTTTGTCTGTCAACAGATATCAACTGCTGCTCAGCCGATGATCCAGATCGCCACCTCTTCGGCCATGAGCAGCACCCGGTCCGAAACCCCCCGGAAAAGGCCCTTGCTGGCCTCTTCTCCCCTGCGGCCCATGACGATGGTGCCGAAATCATCGATCAGGGCCTGGCGCAGAATCTGGCGGCTGGGGTCGATGCCCATGAAGGTTTCCAGCCAAAATATGCGCTCCGCCGGAAAGCCGTTGTCGATGAGGAGTTGCTTAGGGGCATGGAAAAGGCTGTCCTCCCGGCGCAGGTGTTCTTCGCACCACGCTTCGCCCCAGAGGGAATAGAAATCCTTGGGCTCGATTGTGGGATGGCTGCCCAGCAGGGCTTTTGAATAAAACAGGGTCACTTCGGCTTCGGGGTTGCCGGCAAGGATAAAGGCCAGATGGTCGATGGCCTTCAGGGAATGGAAGGTGCCGTCCACCGGCACCAGGAATTTATGGGAGTTGACCTGGCCATCGATGATCCACAGGGGAACATCATGGCATTTCTCCAGGATGGTTGCGGAGACACTGCCCATGATCATCTCTTCCAGCTTGCCGATGCCCCTCCGGCCGATGAGCAGGGCGTCGTATGTCCCTTGCCGGGCCTCATGGATGATGTCTTGGGGTACGCCTCGCTGGGAGATCCGGACGGAGGTGTGGATCTGTTCTTCGGCAATGCCGAGTCGCTTGAGGGTGTCCGTGGCCTGAAGCATGTAATTTTTTTGGGCGACCAGCAGTTTTTGGGCGGCGGGGCTTACAGTGCTGAGGAGTTCCGCTTCGGTCAGCCAGTCTTTGGCCGCCGAGCCCGTGCTGCTTGCCGGGATGAGGGAGAGAAGGTGAAAATGGATGTCGGGAAGCTGGTGGAAAAGCTGGCCGAGGTAGCGCAGGGCGTTGGTGCTGTAAGGTGAGCCGTCAACGGCGATGAGGATTTTTTTCTGCATGCGGGGCCTCCTTGTGCCATGGTCCTGAATAAATGGTACCAAACCTGGCCGGCAGAGGCAATCTATCCGGAGATAAACAGGGATTTAGAGCTTGTCCGTAAATAATCTTTTCAGGGATCGCGCCGGATTTTGAGACGGATTTGGGTGGGACGATTGAGCAAAACCACAGACGTAGCAGCGCTACGGCGAGGATTTTACGATTGAGGAGCGGCCAAAGGCGGCCAAAAGCCGGATGCGAGCACCAAAGATTTATTTACGGACACGCTCTTAATCAAGATCGTTGTGATAGCCGCACGGGGCGCCGAGATAATTTTTCAAGGTGACGGTTTTGCCCAGGCTGGTGAGGTAGTTGGGGGTAAGGGGGATCTTGCCCCCGCCGCCCGGGGCGTCAATGGCGAAGGTGGGCACGGCCAGGCCGGAGGTGTGACCGATAAGGGATTGCATGATCCCAATCCCCGTCTCCACCCGGGTTCTGAAATGGTTGGCGCCCAGGGTCATGTCCGCCTGGAAAAGATAATAGGGCTTTACCCGGATCATGAGCAGCCGGTGCATGAGCTCGGTGATGGTGGCAGCATTGTCGTTGACCCCTTTCAGCAGGACGGTCTGGCTGCCCAGGGGGATTCCGGCGCCGGCCAGGCGGGCGCACGCCTTGGCCGCTTCGGGGGTTACTTCGTCGGGGTGGTTAAAGTGGGTGTTGAGATAGAGCGGGTGATATCGCTTGAGGATACCGGCCAACCGGGTGGTGATCCGCATGGGCAGGGTGCAGGGAACCCGGCTGCCGATGCGGATGATCTGGATCGAGGGGATGGCCCGCAGGTTGTCCAGCAGCCAGGCCAGGGTTTCGTCGCTCAGGAGCAGCGGGTCGCCGCCGGAAATGAGCACATCGCGGATCTGTTTGTTTTTGCGCAGATAGGCAAAGGCGGACTCCATTGTCTGCCGGCTGACGAGCATGCGGCTGGTGCCCACCTTTCTTTTTCTGGTGCAGAACCGGCAGTACATGGCGCACTGGTTTGTCACCAGAAAGAGGACGCGATCCGGATAGGTGTGGACCAGATTTTCCACCGGCGAGCGGTTTTCCTCATCCAGGGGATCGGTAAGGCAGATGGTGTCCTCAAGTTCCCGCGGGTCGGGCACGGCCTGCCGCCACAGAGGATCACCCGGGGTTTTGATCAGCCCGAGGTAGTAGGGGTTGATCCGCATGGGAAACTGTTCGCTCACACCCCTTAGGGCGGAAAAATCGAGGTCGAAATGCCGGCCCAATTGCTCCGGGGTGGTTATGCTACGGGCCAGCAGGTTTTGCCAGTGTGTCATTGTCGCAATCCGGTCGAGAAAAGGGGAGAGGCAGCATGGCAAGGCTGGGAGCTGCCAAGAAGCACCCGGCGTTGTGCGTTGTTTTGCGGCCGTTGCCGCCCCGCCGGCTCATTGTGCCGGTTTTTCACCCAAAAACGAATTTATGGTGTGAGAGCGGTTTGCTCAAGATCGGGCGGAGCCATACTGGCCCTTTACCGCAAAGAGATACGCGTTTCAAGCTATATTGCCTCCGCGTGCGGAAGGACCGCGGTAAAAAAAATCGAAAAAGAGAAAAGTACTGGTCAGGGTGGAGGCGAAAATGGTATGAAATTGGGTTAGTTTTGGCGCCGGAAAAAGATGATCATGTTTCTTGACTGTACTGTGTTCCAATCTCAGCTCAGGTAGCGCATCCATGCCGCAAAACAGCTTCCGTTTTCAGTACGATCCCTATGGCAACACCAAGGCGATCGAAGTCTTCAGCCGCTGGCTCGGAGTGTATGACAACCAGTTCACCAACAAGGGCACCGCCTTTACCCGGGATGAGCGGGAGCAGCTTCAGTTGGAAGGGACCCTGCCGCCCAGCGTCCGCACCCTGGAGCAGCAGGTGGACAATTGTCTGGAAACGCTTGCGCGGAAAACCGGTGATCTGGAGCAGTTTGTCTATCTGCGCTCCCTCTACGACCGGAATGTGACCCTGGCCCATGCCGTTATCGCCAGCGATATCGAGCGGTTCATGCCGATAATCTACACGCCCACCGTGGGCGAGGCCTGCAAGCAGTATTCTTCCATGTTTCGCAAGGCAAACGGGCTGCATTTTTTCCCCGGCAACATCGACCGGGCCGAGGAAATCCTGCGCCGCTTCAAATCCCGGCAGATCCGGGTGGCGGTTGTCACCGACAATCAGGGCATTCTCGGCATCGGCGATCAGGGGGTGGGCGGGATCTCCATCTGTCTCGGCAAGCTCATGCTCTACACCCAGGGAGCCGGAGTTGCCCCCTGGCATTGTCTGCCTATTTCCCTTGATGTGGGCACGGACAACGCCGCGCTCTTGAACGATCCGAACTATCTCGGCTGGTGGCATCCCCGTTTGGTGGGGGAGGAGTATCTCGCTTTTGTCCGAAGCTTTGCCAAGGCCTTCAAGGCGGTATTCCCCCATGCCCTCTGCCAGTGGGAGGATTTTTCCAAGCAGAAGGCCTTTGCCATCCGCGACACCTATCTGCATGATCTGGTCTCGTTTAATGACGATATCCAGGGCACCGGGGCCGTAACCCTGGCGGCCTTGCTCAACGCCATGCACATCAAGAAGGAACCGCTCACCAAACAGGTCTATCTGGTGTATGGCGCGGGCGCGGGCGGGGTCGGTATTGCCGAACAGATCGAGACCGCGCTTGTTGAGGCAGGGCTCGGCCGGGAAGAGGCGAGGGCCAGGATTTTCACCGTGGACAGCAAGGGACTGGTCACCACGGAGCGGGAGCTTGAACCATACAAACAGAAGTTTGCCAAGGATCCGGCCGCGCTGGATTGGTACCTCGCCAAAACGGACGGCAATCTGTTGAACGTGATCCAGAAGGCGCGGGTTACGGTGCTGATCGGCACCTCGGGCCAGCCTGGCGCCTTCAGCAGGTATATTGTTCAGGCCATGCAGGGCAATGCCCGGCGGCCCGTCATTCTGCCGCTCAGCAATCCAACAGCCCAGGCGGAGGCGCATCCCGCCGACATCCATAAGTGGACCTCCGGCAGTGCTTTGGTCGCCACGGGCAGTCCCTTTGAGCCGGTGGTCGCCGGAGGGTTGCCGGTCAGGGTGGGGCAGTGCAACAATGTGTTTATCTTTCCCGGGGTGGGTCTGGGAGTCTTGGCCTCGGGAGCGCAGGAGGTGCTGCCCCAGTTTTTTACCGCCGCGGCCCAGGCGGTGGCCGGACAGGTGTCGGCCGCGGATCTCAAAAAGGGCATCCTGCTCCCCTCGGTGGCCATGCTGCGCGAAGTGAGCCTCGCCGTGGCCCTGGCCGTGGGCGAGGCGGCCATCAACCGGGGAGTGGCCCGCCCCTGCGTGTACAGCACCTATCAGCATGATTACAAGCGGGAACGGTTGCAGCGTCTGGTGGAGATGATGGGCTGGCAGCCCGGATATCTCCCCCTTGTGCCCCGGTGATTCGGGAGCGCACGCTCAGAGGTACCCTTTTTCCTTCCAGAATTTGATGGCGCCTGGATGCATGGGGATGATGATCCCCTTGGCTCCGGAACGCAGGGTCATGCTTTTCAGGGCGGGGCTGTATTTCCCCATGTGGCGCAACCCCTTTTTGTTGTAGATGTTGGAGAGCAGGCGGTAGACCACTTCGTCCGGCACCTCGGCATTGGCCACCCAGAGGGTGGAATCCTGGAAGGACGGGGTGTTGTGGCTTACCCCTCTATAGGTTCCCTTGGGTACGGTGCGGGCGGTGAAGTAGGGGTATTTTTTGTAAAAGCCGCTGGCCCTGGCTTCGGCATCGAGATTGAGAAGGTCGATCTTGCCGGTGCGAGCGGCCAAGGTGACGGCGCTGCTCGGGAAAGCGGTAAACAGCCAGAACGCATCGAGCTGTTTATTGGCAAAGGCTATGGCAACCTCATTGTAGCCGATATGGCTGGGGATGATGGCGTCCCAGATTCCCAGGTGTCTGAAGAAAAGCTCGCAATTGGCAAAGGCTCCTGAACCGGGGCTGCCGACCCCCACCCTTTTACCCTTGAGATCCTTGACCCTGCGTATGCCGGAACCTTTGCGGACCACGAGCTGAGCCGGCGCGCCATAGAGGGAGGCCACGGCCAGAACCTTGTCATAGCGCTTGCCGTCGTCTTGCAGCAGGCCGTTGCGGCCGAGATAGGCATGGCCGGAGTAGACCAGGCCGAAATCGGCTTGGCCGGCATGGACTTCCGCGAGGTTTTCCATGGAGCCGGCGGACGGCTGGGCCGTGACGCTCACGGTCGATATGCCTTTGACCCCTGGGTAGGATTCGATGGCGTCTGCCACCCGTTGAAAGGTTCCGCCAGCCGGTCCTCCCCGGAATATGACTTTTTTGGTCAGGGCAAGGGCCTGGTGAGCAGGAGTAAAAATCAGAAGCAGGCCTGTACAGATGATCAGTGCGAGGTGAAAAGTTTTTTTTGCCATGGGAACGTTCTCTGTTGAGAGGGAAAACGGCTCGTTAACGCCGGGTTAGGCGCACGGTGGCGCGATTTGCGTCATTGCCCGCCCTCTTGTCCTGAAATAGTACCGTGCTTTTTCAGCCGATGCAAGATGGATGGTCTTGCACAAAAAAATGGATGCGTGCGCTACGGGTGCTGCGGCACGTTTGAGTCCCTGTAGTGTTCCCGGTGAAGGAAAAAACAATCATGCAGACAGGCGATTGGAAGAACTATGAGTATTTTTGAGATTGTCATGTTGGTGTGCTTTGGGGCGGCCTGGCCTTTTTCCCTCTGCCGCTCGTACCGCTCCCGGACCAATGCCGGCAAGAGCCTTTTTTTCCTGGGGGTGGTTTTTCTGGGATATGTCTCCGGCATTCTGCATAAAATATTTTTCAGCCCCGATGTGGTGATAGGGTTGTATATCCTGAACGGAATCATGGTGTTTGGAGATATTCTCCTGTACTTCCGGAACCGCAGACTTGACCAACTGGGTGGTTGAACGGAGGAGGAAATGTTGCCGCAGCAAGCCGGTGAGGTTACAGCTCTAGCTGAACGCCGACCTCAATGACCTGGTCCGAGGGGATGTCGAAAAATGCCGCGGCATCCATGGCGTTGCGCGCCAGGAAGAGGAAAAGGTGCGAGCGCCAGCGCCACATTTCCGGGTGTTCGCTGATGGAGAGTTTTTCCCTCCCCAGGAAAAAGCTGGCTTCTTTCATCTCCAGGTTCACCCCCTTGCTGCGGGACAGGGCGAAAATGGTGTCAATGTTCGGCTCTTCCATGAAACCGTAGTGGGCAATGATGCGGTAAAGGCCAGCGCCCAGTTTTTCGGCCTCGATTTTTTCGAAGTTCGGCACCCTGGGTATTTCCTCGGTGCGGATGTTGAGAAAAATAACCTCCGAGTGCAGGATCTTGTTGTGTTTCAGGTTGTGCATCAGCGCGGCGGGCACAATGTCATGCCCCCGGGTCAGGAACACGGCTTGGCCGCTGATTCGCTGCGGCGGGTTGGCTGCCAGCATTTTCTTGAATGTTTCCAGTCTCGGGGTCAGGCTCCGCATCTTGTTGCCAAGGATCTCTCGGCCTTGCTCCCAGGTCAGCATGATGAGGAAAAAGAATCCGCCAATGGCAAGGGCAAACCAGGCGCCATGGAAGAGTTTGCTCATGTTCGCTGCGAAAAAGGGAAGGTCCACGGCAAAGAAAAGGGCGGTGAGCAATCCGGCGGTCAGCCGGCTCCAACTCCAGCGCTTGCTGGCCACCACAAAAAAGAGGGTGGTGGTGATCAGCATGGTGGCGCTCACTGCCACGCCATAGGCGGCGGCCAGCTTGCTTGAGGATTGAAAGCCCAGGACCAGGCCGATGGTGCAGAGCATCAGGGCCCAGTTCACCGGTCCCACATAGATCTGCCCCATGTGCGAGGACGAGGTGTGGGTGACCCGCAGCCGGGGAAGGTATCCCAGTTGAATCGCCTGGCGGGTGAGGGAAAAGGAGCCGGTGATCACGGCTTGGGAGGCGATGATCGTGGCGCACGTGGCCAGGATCACCATGGGGATCATGGCCCAGTCCGGAACCAGGGCGTAGAAGGGATGGTACGCTTCTTCCGGCCGGACAAGCAGGAGGGCGCCCTGACCGAAATAGTTCAGGACCAGGGCCGGAAAGGCGACCAGGAACCAGACCAGTTGGATGGGCCGTTTGCCGAAATGGCCCATGTCGGCATAGATCGCCTCGGCCCCGGTAACCGCCAGGAAGACCGCGCCCAAGACGATGAAGCCGTGCAGCCTGTTTTCGAGTAGAAAACTGATCCCGTGCCAGGGAAACACTGCGGCCAGAACCTCGGGGTAGTTGACGATCTGGGCAATGCCGAGGCCGGCAAGGGTGCAGAACCAGAGGAGCATGATCGGCCCGAACAGGCGGCCCACCCTGGCGGTGCCCCGCTTTTGCAGCAGAAACAGCCCGCCGAGGATGATGATGGTGGTCGGGATGATGTAGGCTTCGAGCAGCGGGGTGATGTTCTTTACCCCTTCTACGGCGCTCAGCACCGAGATGGCCGGGGTGATCATGCCATCGCCGTACATCAGGCAGGCGGCAAAAACGCCCAGCCCCACCAGGGCCCATTGGGGGGTGCGGGGCTTGATGTTTTTCGGTTTGATCAGGGCGGTCAGGGCCAGAACCCCGCCTTCGCCTTCGTTATCGGCCCGGAGGATGAAACCGAGATATTTGATGCTGACAATGAGCAGCAGAGCCCAGAAGATGAGGGACAATACGCCGAGGATATTGCCGGCGGAAGCCGTGATGGCGTATTGGCCGTGGAAACACTCCCGCATGGCGTACAGAGGGCTGGTGCCGATGTCGCCAAAAACAACGCCCAGGGCCGCAAGCGACAGCGCGGTTAATTTTTTGCCGGGGATTTCATCGGGGGGGGAATTCATACCGTTTATTCCTTTATTTTCAGCAAACGGCACTATCGGCCATTGTCACCAAAAGAGCAAT
Source organism: Hydrosulfovibrio ferrireducens (assembly GCF_046883345.1). Classification (NCBI taxonomy): domain Bacteria; kingdom Pseudomonadati; phylum Thermodesulfobacteriota; class Desulfobulbia; order Desulfobulbales; family Desulfobulbaceae; genus Hydrosulfovibrio; species Hydrosulfovibrio ferrireducens. The sequence continues at coordinate 24,297 of NZ_JALKCW010000011.1, forward strand.
AAAAAAATATCCTTTCCCGCCTGGCGGGCTTTGCCCTTTGTCCTCGTAGCTTTCGATGCTATGGTATATAGGATAAGCTCACCGTGCTTTTTGTGAAAACGTCGAAGCTGCGCACGCAAACAGCAGTGCGTCACCCGTGCCGGTGACAGGTTTTTTTCCGTGCCCCGATCATGGAGAAAGAGGGAGTTGCAAGCCATGCCCGATGGATATACCGCCATCTTCGCTCTTTTTGCCCTTGTGGTAATCATCAGCTTTTTTTTGATCCGGGTGAGCCGATCCCTTGCTTTGCGTGAGGAGGAGGATGACGGCAAGCCCGGGATTTTTACAAGGTTCCGGCGCCGGGATGATTTTTTTGTGGTCGATGGAACCGGCAAGACCATTCTCATGCAGGCCGTTGCCCAGGGGTTTGTGGACGGGGTCGATCATGTTCTGGTCAAAGCCAGCGTCGAAGCGGTCAATTCCGCCACGGATGACGGCACCACCGCCCTGCACTGCGCCATTGCTCCCGGCAATCCGGCCATTGTTTCCAAACTGTTGGCATTCGGCGCCCAACCGAATGTCGCCGACCATGACGGCAGAACCCCCCTCTGGCTGGCTGCGCACAAGGAGGATGCACGGATCGCCGCCTTGCTTCTTGATTACAAGGCGGATCCGAACTGCCGGGTGGGAAAAAGCAGGCTCACTCCCCTCATGGCTGCGGCAAAAAATGGGCGAATCGAGGTGGTTCATCTGCTCCTTGACCGGGGGGCTGATCCTCGACTTGTTTCGGAAGACGGCAGGACCGCTGCCCATTTTGCCAGGGAAAATTTCAAAGCGAATATGGTCGAACAGGTCACGGATAACCAAAAACTCGCTCAGATGCTTCTGCGGCTTGAGGCCGGGTTGAAACCCGGAGCGTGAGTCAATCAGCCGAATCCGTTGGCGTCATGCCCCCCCCTCTCTGTTGTTCTGCAAATTTCTTCCCGGTTGTGTTGGGCACAGCAAAAAAACTTGCCTCTCTTCGGTGTGCGTTTTTCTGGTACGCTGGTGCCATGATGTGTTTCGTGCCAACAGAGCGTACCGCCTCCACTCTTGTTGGTGTCCGGGAGTTTTCGGGCGATGGAGAGAGGATATTTCAGCTTGACAAAGGTTAAGGTTTTTCTTATTTAGTAAATAAATTTATTAATTATATTCTTAATCTTTTTGTGTTGGTGGCATTGTAGGGGAGCCTTCGGTGGGTAACGTGATGAAAACAAGCGTTTTGCGGTCCGAAAGGTGAGGGGGATGAAAGAAAAGAAGAATCGTAAATATTGGCAGATCGGGCTTGCGCCCCTCGTGCCCCTTGTGGTGATCGGCGGGTATTTTTGGCCCTATCTCGGCTATATCGCCATCGCCATGCTGCTGTTCATGCTCATCCTTTCGCTGTTTCGCGGCCGTTATTATTGCGGCTGGTTTTGCGCCATGGGTTCTTTTCACGAGCGGCTGCTCGCATTGTTCAGCCGCAAGAAGAAGATGCTGCCGGTTTTCAAGGCGCCATGGTTTCGCTGGCTTATTTTTGTCCTGATGATGGGCTTGCTCTTATCCCGGCTGATCCTGGCCGATGGGGATCCCAAAAAAATCGGGGCTGCTTTCGTGATGATGTGGACCATCTCCACAGGCATGGGCATATGGCTTGGTCTGCTCTGGAAACCGAGATCATGGTGCAGCATCTGTCCCATGGGTCTTTTTCAGGGATTTCTTGGGTTGCGAGCCTATCGGTTGCAGGTTGGAGACGGATGCCGTGAGTGCGGCCTGTGCGAGAAGGTCTGCCCCATTGAGACCAACCCCGGCAGCATGCGGAGCATCGGAAATGTCAGAAGCGCCGATTGCATGCGCTGCGGGAACTGTGTGGTGAATTGTCCTACCAAGGCGCTTTCGTTTGCAAAGGGGGCGGATTCCCGCTGAAAAGGGGCAGGCTAATTTTCGGCCCGGCACTGATTATCAGCGCTAGGAAGAAAGAAACCGGCTGTTGACAAAAAAACCGAATCGCCATCAAGCGATTCGGTTTTTTTGTTTAGAATGTGGCCGCAGGAGACCGCGGTTCAACCTTGCAGCAGGCTCAACACGTTTTGTTTGTTCAAGTTTTTGGTCTGGGCCAGGGCAAAGGATTTCGCCTCGGTGAGAACCTTCATGGTGGTGAAGTTGATGGTTTCTTCCGCCATATCAACGTCGGCGGTGCTTGAGGCGGCGGCCAGCAGGTTGCTGCCGGAGGTGGTCAGATTGTTGATCGCCGTAGAAAGCTGCTTTTGGGTGGAACCGATGTCTGCCCGGGCGGCGTTGATCTGTGCCAGAGCCGCATCGGCAATCTTGCTGGCATCCTGGGCGCTTTCCTGGCTCAGAACAGTGACCTCGGAGAGCGTGCCCACGGTCGGGCTGCCGAGTGTGTTTGTTCTTGCCGAGGGGATGGACAGCCTCATGGTTTCGCCGTTGTTGGCTCCCACTTGGATCTCTTTGCCGGTAAAAGAGCCGGAAAGCAACTGCTGCCCGTTGTAGGTAGTGTCCTCGGCGATTTTGTCGAGTTGGGCCAAGGAAGTGTTGATCTCTTTCTGGAGAGCCTGGCGGGTCTCCGTGCTTTGGCTGGCTGCCGCCTGGATCGCTTTTTTGCGGATGGACTGCACCAAGGTTGTTGACTGACCCAAGGCGCTGTCCGCCACCTGAGCCATGGAAACGGCATCGTTGGTGCTGCGCAGGGCCTGGCCCGTTCCTCGTGCCTGCGTGGTCAGGCTATCGGCGATGACCATGCCTGCGGCATCATCCGAACCTTTGCTGGTGCGCCGTTCGGAAGCGATTTTTTCCAGGGAAGGGGCAAGGTTTTTCTGGCTGCGCTCCAGTTGGCTAACGGCCAGTGCGCTGCTGTTGCTGTTGATCGTAATGGCCATGGCAGACCTCCTTGTATATCGTATATTATGCGGATACGCTGGAGGAAGTCAAGGAGGAGGCCGTAAATTAATTCGTGAACTTGGGGAGATGCGCAGTATTGGCGTCGCCAATGTTCCGGAAAGGCCAGTCTCCTGCCAAGAACCGCTTCAATCCGTATTCGTGTCTGAAAGTTGATCAGGCTCGGACTCGGAGGGGATTTCCTTTTTTTCCAACAGGCTCTGCTTTTTTTCTTCCTTTTTCTTTTTCTTTGCCAGTTCTCGCTGCCGTTTTTCGTACTGATAGTTAGGCTTTGCCAAGTCGCCACCATTTTTGGGTAAAGGGTTGATCTGCAGACCATTCAGGGGCTATTCGCCCGAAGATACACCCGCAAGGGTGCCGGGTAGCCTTCCACGGTCAGGGTAGGGTTGCCGGGGTCAAGAAAATCCTCGTAGGATTCAAAGGTCATCCATGCTGTTTTCCGTTGTTCTTCGCTGCTCATGGGGTGGCTGCAAAAGATTTCCACCTCGGTATAGCCGGTGCGGATGAGCCAGTTGCGCAAGCAACTGGCCGTGGGCACGAAATAGGTGCCTGGCACCTTAGCATAACGCTCCTCGGGAAAAAGGGCCACCGGTTCCTCGCCGGGGATGGCCTGGGACTCTAAAATTAAAACCCCGCCGGGGCGCATGGCTGCCCGGATTTCCCGCAGCATCTCCACCGGCGAGATGCGGTGGTAGATGATGCCCATCAGAAACACCACATCAAAACAGGTGGGGAAGAGGGGGATGTCCTCCACTCCCATCAACTCGATGAACAGCTCGTCGGCCCCGGCCATCCGGCGGAGGGTCTTGAAGCAGTAATAATGCTGGAGAAAGGGCTCCAGCCCGATAACGTAGCGCGGCTTATGCTCCAGCATGCGAAACATGTAGTAGCCGTTGTTGCAGCCGATATCGGCCACCACCTTGCCGGTGAGGTCGGGCAGGGCGGGCAGCAGCCGATTCCACTTGCGCCAGCTTTGCCACTCGGCATCGATTTCAACCCCGAACACATCGAATGGTCCCTTGCGCCAAGGCATGAAGGCCCGCATGGTCTCCCGCACCAGGCACAGGTCCGTTTCGCCCAACTCATCGGCCCGGCCAATGGTCACCGCATCCTTGCTGAAATCGGTGAATCGTGCCTGCAGGTGATGCAAGGCCTCATAGGGCTCGCGGAAGCGCAAAAAGCCTTTTTTGGGCTGGGCCAGCCGAGCGGCCGTCTCTGTCCGCCGGGCGCGGATGGCGTCTTTGTCGGCGGTTTTCAGCAGGTCAAGATAATCGCGCATGGCCGGGTCTGAGGCGACAGCTATTTGCCCTTCGGCAGCTTGATTTTCTTGTCTTCTTTCTGCTCCTTGTTTTCGCGGAAGAGCAGGAAGGTTTTGCCGATGATCTGGGCGATCCGGCTTTTGGTTTTTTGGGCCAGCAGCTCGGCGGCTTCTTCCCGGGCAAAAGGGCAACCGTCCTGGATCTTGACCTTGACCAGCTCGTGTGCGGTAAGCACTGCTTCCAGCGCGGCAGTGAGATTGTCGGTAACGCCATCCTTGCCGATCATGACCAGAGGGGAAAGGTGGTGTCCCAGACCGCGCAGGTGGCGGGCCTCTTTGCCCGCAAGATACAATTTTTTGTTCATGTTTTTTGCCTAAAGCCGTTGTATTTAAGGTGCTGTCGTCGTCCGGATATCAGAGACGGCATGCGAAGCCGCAACGAAATGCTCACGAGTGGCGAGGTCGTTTCGTAACGGAGCCTAAAAGAGGTTTGAGATGATTCTGGAGCCGCCGACCCACATGCCGGCCACAGCCCCCATGCTCGGCAGCATAAAGGCCAGAAAAAGCCGCAACAACCGGTTGCGCCACCAGCCGCGGACGCTTGCCATGTCCTGAAGGACGGTTTCAAACTCAATCACCAGCGGCGGTTGGGCCATGACCTGAATGAATGCCGTGAGATGTCCGACGCCGAGCACGGGCAGCAGGGTGGTGATGGGCGCTCCGACAAAGGCGCCGAGGATGGTAAAGGGATGGGCTAGCGCCAGGATGGCCCCGAAAGCGGCGGGAAGGCCGGTGGCCAGAATCCAGAACAGCACATTGTCGCCGGCCACCTCCGCGCCCTTGGTGACGGCGATCGCAACCAGAGCCAGCACGATGATGGCGGGGATAGCCCAACCGACAACCTTCCAGACCGGGGAAACCGGTGGAATTATGTTGATCCCTTCCATCTGGCCGCTGCGGTCTTCGCCAAGGGCCGTTTTGATCCCGGCCACATGCCCGGCCCCCACCACGGCCACCAGCCTCTTGCCTTCGGCCCCCTTGATCTTTTCCGCCAGAAAGGTGTCCCGCTCGTCGATGAGCACCTGCTTGAGCTCGGGCATGGCCTGGCCCAGTTCACTGAGCAGCTCGGAGAGAACATCGCTCTCCTTCAATTCCCGCAGCTTGTCCTCGGTGATCTCTGTTTCCTCGAACATGCTGGTGAGAATGCTGGCCAGCAGATAATTTTTGCGCCAAAACGAGGTGGATTGCCAGGCCCGGCGCAGGGTGACCCGCACATCCCGATCGCAGAGCGCCACGGGAATTCCGTATTTCTCCGCCTCCTGTACCGCTTCCAGCAGTTCGGTGCCCGGCTTGACCCCCATCTGGTCGCCGAGGCGTTTTTGATACGAGGCAAGAACCATGTTGATCAGCAGGGTGGAGAGCTGTTTCTTGCGGATGATTTCCCGCAGGTCGAGAAGCTCCCAGGTCTTGCGCTTGGCAAGGGCCTCGTAGCGTTTTTCGTCAAGCTCCACGCAGACGCAGTCCGGCCTTTCCTTGGCAATGACCTGGCGCACCAGATCCACGGACTCCTTGGAGATATGGGCCGTGCCGATGAGGAAGATTTCCCGGTTGCCCAGCTTCAGGCAATGGACATCCGGGGGATAATTGGAGGCGGACTCCGCCGTGGTTTCAATCATGTTTGTGTGTCATATTAAAAGCGGTATTGCAGCCCGATGTTGAGGAGATGGGCCGCGGAATTGTCGAAGGTGCCGTTTGGTTTAGGAGCGGAACTGGCAACGGTTCTGCTTTCTTTGTCGTCGTAGAGATAGGCCGCGCCAACTTGAAGTGTGTCGGTGATCTGGTATCGCGCGCCGATGGAATATATTTTGGCGTCGGAATCCGGCAGCTCAAATCCCAGGGTTTGGTCCGGGACCGGGTTTTTATCGATGGCGAATCCGGCCATGACGGTCCAATGGGTGTTCAGCTTGTGGGTTAGGCCAATGCGGAAGGCATCGGTGTTGCTCCAGTTTTTTGCGCCAGGGGCATCGAAAAGGGCGTAGAGGGTGGGGTTGATGGTCAGCAGTGAAACATCGTAATTGAAATCCAGCTTGTCGTAGGCGCTCCAGTAGGTCTTGTCATAGGTGAACTCCACCGTGGTCGCAGCAAAGGTGTAGGCAGCGGCCAAGGTGAGCACCGCCGGGGCAGGCACCATGACCTCTGCGTACCGGTTGTTGTAAACAGTGGCGCCGCCAATGCCAAGCGTTGCGTCTCCCTCAATCTCCAAGTCGACCTTGGAGCGGTAGGTTGCGGCAAGCGAGAGGTTGCTGACCGGCTTATAGGTGGCGGCGAGGTTGTACCCGTAGTCCGTGGCGGAGCCTTCGAGATCCCGTCGCGCCAGGCCGAGGGTGCCGAGGGTATCGGTGCTTTTTACCTTGCCTTCGCTGTAAATTGCCCGCACTCCTGCGGCAACGGAAAAGGTGTCGGTTACCTGATACGAAAGATTGGGGTTGAGCTCATAGGTTTTCAGAGTGAATTCTTCCGAGGTCATGCGAGGATACGAGGCCTCCCATCGTTTGGACAGGCCGTAGGGATAGACCAGCGAAAGGCCGAAGCGAAAGTTGTTGTACTGGGGCGAGACAAGGTGAAACTCGGGGAGGGCAAAATTTTCTGTTCTGGAGCCGCCGCTTCTGGCGGAGGAGTTGTTGTCGGTATACTCAATGCTCGCCAGATTAATGTAGGTGAGGCTGAACTCGGAATGCCAGCCCTCCTCCAGCCAGCTCATGTTGGCCGGGTTGTAATAACTGGCGTCTGCGCCCGGAGTGTTGGCCACATAGGCGTTACTGAGCGCCACTGAGTTTGTGGATTGCTCCGGGATGCGATAGCCCGAGGCAAAGGCGGGGCCGGCGGCCAGTATTCCGGCCAGGGCGACAACAGCGATTCTTTTTTTCATCTCCTCTCTCCTTTTTTTCCGTTCATATCAGAGCAGGCGGAACTGGTGTACAGATAGCGCTTTATTTTATGGGTCGCGGTTTTGGTGAACGGCTCGCGGTGTTCGCTTGCCTGGGTAAGCTGCCCATACGGGGGCAGTTGCTGGTTCACCTGTTTTTTGATTTCAGCCAGAATCCCGGCGATATGGTCCCTCTGTCGGGCCTGGTCCTTGCCTCGGGTTTCGGCATCGATCAGCTCGTAATCGAGATAGACCAGGGCTTCCAATCGGTTGTCGCGTTCGCGCACCAACGATTCCACCACATGCTGGAAGGCGTTGATCTTCTCCTCGATCGCTTCAGGATAGATGTTCTCGCCGTGGGAAAGGACGATCACGCTTTTGGAACGGCCCTTGATAAAGAGATTGCCCTGCGGGTCGAGATAGCCGAGATCGCCGGTGGAAAGCCAGCCGTCGGGAGCAAGGACTTCCCTTGTCGCCTCAAGATTGGCGCGATACCCTTGCATCACATTGGGGCCCCGGACCAGGATTTCACCCAGGCCCGTTTCAGAGTTTGCTTTGCTGATCCGGACCTCCACATTCTGCACCGGTTTTCCTGCCGAACCCAGGGCGATGCTCGAATCGCCGTATGGCCCGGCGCTGACCAGGGGGGAGGCTTCGGTCAAGCCGTAGCCGACAATATATGGAAAGTCGGCTTCGGCCAGGAATTGTTCCACTTCGATGTTGAGCGATGCGCCGCCGATGGCGACAAACTTCAGCGTGCCTCCGAAAAATAGTTGCAGTTTCCGACCGATTTTTTGCAGGATCTTGCGGCGGACGAGGGGCAGCTTCATGGCTGCCCGCATGAAAACATTGGCGCTGATGACCGGCAGCACCTTTTTTTTGTAAATCTTCTCCATGACCATGGGCACCATGCACATGATGGAGGGGTGTTCGTGTTTGCAGATCCGTTCAAGAACAGTGGGCGTCGGGGTCTTGCCTGCATAGACGATGCGGGAGCCCGTGGCCAGCGGCACCAGGAAGCTGATGGTGAATTCATAGGCATGGGACATGGGCAGAATCGAAAGAAAGGTCCAGCCCTGCACCGGTTCATCGGGAAAGATGGACAGGGTGGAGCGAACATTGCTGATGAAGTTTTTATGGCTCAGCATCACCGCCTTGGCATGGCCGGAGGTGCCGGAGGTATAGATGATCGAGGCGGTGTCGTCCGGACCGGCCAGATCCGCGGCGATGGCTTTTTTCTTTTCCGGAAGATCCCTGGCGGTAAGGAGAAAACGGCTGAAGGGCAGGGTGGTCAAGAGGTTGTTCGGGTCGATGGCGTCATCCAGGGTGATCACAACCTTGAGTGTGTTGCCCGGAAGCTCGTAGAGCTTTTCAAGCTGGCGCTGGGTGGTGAAGAGAATGCTTGCTCCGGCTTCCTTCAAAATGTGCTTGACGTCGGCCTCCGGAAAATCAGGAAGGATCGGAACCGCGATCGCCCCAAGCCGGACAATGCCGAAATACGCCATGCCCCACTGGGGGGAATTGTCGGCGAGAATCGCCACCCGGTCGCCTTTTTTGATGCCTTGTTCCTTGAGCAGGGCCGCGATTTCCAGGGCTTTTTGGCGGAACTCCCCGTAGTGCAAGGGCGGCTGAAAGGCGAGGCCTGTTGCGGGCAGGTTTTTGAAGGAGAGGGAACTTTCCTCCAGCAGCAGATTCAGTGTCGTTATGGCGGTGGCGATCATGGGCGCACGGCGGTAAATTTTTCCAGAATCTGGTACATGCTTTGTATTTCCACGGGTTTGGTCAGATACGCGTCCATGCCGGCTGCAAGGCATTTTTCCCGGTCGCCCTTAATGGCGTTGGCGGTGAGGGCGATGATGGGCAGATCGAGCCCCAGGCTCTGGCGGATGGCCTTGGTGGTGGTCAATCCGTCCATTTTCGGCATGATGACATCCATCAACACCGCATCATAGGTTTTTTCTTGCAGGGCCGCCAGCGCCTCATGACCGTTGCCCGCTATATCAACCAGAATGCCGGCTCTTGTCAAGAGTTGACTTGTCACCATCTGGTTTACCGGGTCGTCCTCGACCACAAGCACCTGTTTTCCCTTCAGGGTCGTGAATTGTTTTTTGTCGTTTTCCCGAGGCGGGAGAGAGGTGCAGGCCGGTGTGGCATCTGCCGTTTCGAGACAGGTGACGATTGCTTCGAACAGATAGGATTGCTTAAGCGGCTTGGTCAGGACGACAACCCGGGGGCACCCCTGGAGGTTTTCAAGGGGTGGCCCGGAATCGGGTTGGGTGAGAATTATGGCCGGAGTCAGGGACTCGTCCGGGTGGCTGGCCGCCCGGTTTGCCAGAAAATGCGGGAGATCGAGTTCGGGCAGGGAGCTGTCGAGAACAAAGAGTGCGTGTTCCGAGGTGTTTTGGGTGATAGCGCCTGCGGCAAAGGGCTGGAGGATTTCCGGCCTGCAAGCAAAACCCGCGAGCATCTCCAGCAAGGTTTCCCGCAAGGCCGGGTGGCGTGTCGCCACCAGAACCCTGGCTCCGGAAATCGAGGTGGGAAGGACAAGGGCGTGCTGGGCCTCTTGGGGTTGAAGCTCTACGCTGACGGTAAAACGGAAGGTGCTTCCTCTGCCCGGCTCGCTTTCGGCGCTGATTTCGCCCCCCATGAGGGTGACCAGTTGTTTGCTGATGGCAAGGCCAAGCCCGGTTCCTCCATACAGTCTGGAGGTTGAGCTGTCTGCCTGGGTGTATTCGCTGAAGAGTTGTCTGATTTGGGCATGGTTGATGCCGCTGCCTGTATCCCGGACGGAAAAGGAGAGGATTGCCGCATTATCGGTCAGTCTTTCGCCGTGGGCCGTGACGGCGACCTCGCCTGTTTGGGTGAACTTGATGGCGTTGTTGACAAGGTTGATCAGAATCTGCCGCAGGCGGAGGGCGTCGCCCTTCAAGGCGCAGGGGGTGTTGCCGCGCACGTTGATGAGCAATTCAAGGCCTTTGTCCGCGGCCTGCTTGCCGAATAGATCCGCAAGACTCTCCAAGGTTTCCCGCAGGTCGAAATTGGCGCACTCAAGGTCAAGGCGCCCCGCTTCTATTTTCGAGAAATCAAGGATGTCGTTGATCAGGGCAAGCAGCGTTTTTCCCGAGTCCTGGATAACGGCGAGGTATTGCCGGAGTTTTTCTGTTTCGGCTAATTTTGACGCCATGTTTGCCATGCCGAGGATGGCGTTCATCGGGGTGCGGATTTCGTGGCTCATGGAGGCAAGGAACTGGGACTTTGCCTTGCTGGCCGCTTCCGCCCGGGCTTCGGCTTTTTGCCGGTCCTCGGCCTCTCTGGCGAGGTTTTCGTTGACCCGGCTCAGGTCTGCTGTTCGCGCTTCAAGCAGAGTCTCCAGGGAGTTTTTGAACTGTTCCATATCCCGGAAGGATTTTTCCAGCTCGCCGTGGGCTTCCTCAAGCTCCCGGGCGTAAACGGTCTGCATCTGCTCCTTTTCCTGTTTCATGAGCTGGAATCGGTCGGCAAGCCCCATGGACAACAGGATGACCTCCCAGGCCGAGCCGAGCTGGATTCCCCAGTGGGTAATGAAGATGTGGGGCAGGATGCCGAAGGTTTTCAGGGCATACACCGTTACCCCCAGCATGGAAACGGACCAGGCCAGAAAATAATAGCGGGCCGGACGGTAGCCTTTGATCATGCAGGTAAATCCGGCAACGATCAGGGCAACCACGGTCAGGCTCATCAGCGTCGCCAAACGGATGCTCAGATTGTAGCCGACAAAAAGGGTAAGAACGCTGCCGAGCGCGGAAAGAACGAGACCTGCCCGGAGAATGGCGTCAATCCGGGGGACGTTTTTTGCCGTGTCGAGAATGTTTCTGGTGAACTGGGTGGCGAAGATATAGGCGAGAAAAATAAACAAGGGTGTGCAGTTGTTGGCCCACCAGATCCGATTGGGCCAGAAATACTGAAAAGCCATGCCGTTGACGCTCAACTGGAAGAGCATGTAGGTGAAGACAAAAAGAACGTAGTAGAGATAGGTGCTGTCCTTGAGGCCGAGATAGATGAAAAAGTTGTAGATCATCATGACCAGCAGGATGCCGTAATAGATGCCCAGCAGCGTCTGTTCCCTGGTGATTTCCTCGGCCAGGCAGGCTGGGGAATGCAGTACGATGGGCAAATTCAGGGAGCTTGTCGTTTCACAGCGCAGGTACAGGGTTTTCTCTTCGCCGGAAGCCAGCATGACCGGGAAGATGGTATTTTTGTGTTGGATGGCCCTGTCTTTGAAGGGCAAGCTGTCGCCTGCCTTAAAAACGGTGAAGGTCTCCGGTCCGGAGGGGATATACAAATCTATCTGGTCAAGCAGGGGGTATTTTATTTCGAGAAAATACTCCACCGTGCGGGGCAGGCTGTTTTTTACGGTAAAACGAGCCCAGACCGCGGAAGTGGTAAAGCCGAAGCTGGGGGTTTCGGTGGAAGATGGGGTGAAACGGGGTTCGTTTTGCCGGGAGATAATGTCGGTGATGGTGAGATGTGTGGTGGGATCTTCCAGGAGTTCGAGATGTTTCGCCAGGAAGTACGAGCCGTGTTCCGGAGTGATAACCACCGGAGCAGGCATGGCCCAAACAGTTGCCGGGGATGCCAAAAGGCAGAAAAAAGCGAAGCCCTGGAGGCAAAGCCCCAGCATGAGTCGGGTGAGCATCAATGCATCGAGCCTGTGCGTGGCGGCATGGATATCGGCCTTGTGTTTCGTGGTCTGGAAGAGGACAGATATGATTCATTTACTATAAACATGAAAAACAAGGCAAAAACAATATCTTTGTCGTGTTTTATCAGCGGGTTAATGGGATTTTTAGCTCACGGAAGCTGTAAAAGGGGAAAGGCAGTGGCAAAGAGGTGGCGGGCGGAAAAATATTTTTTAGCGGATTGTGCCACATTGCGGTATAATTTTTTGCATGGTATGTGGTCGGCCATTCAAGATAATGGTTGATCAAGGGGCAGGGCGATGAATACATGGCATCGCGTGTTGTCCGGGTTGTTTCAAGCCAAACGCAGGAGGTGGTGGGATGCAGCAGCGAAAGAGCGTGGTCATGGCGACGATGGCGGTATGCCTGGTGTTGTTGTCGCAGGGAGTGGTTTTTGCCGGAGAAACAACCTACCGTTTTGACCCTGTGACCCAGTCCAGCCGGGCCATGGAGTTCAAGAACACCTGGGAAGGGTATAAGCTCTATCAAAGCAACTGCAAGAGTTGCCATTTTAGGGGCAATGACAAGGGCGCCAGGTTCCTGGATACTGATTCCAGGACCATGCGGGGATGGAATACGGTTTTTTACAAGAAAAATGTGCAATGCGCCAAGGATGGCTCTTGGGCCAAGTTATCGCAGAAAGAGTTGTTGGCTATCAACGATTACCTGTACAGCAAGGCATATGACACTTGGGATCCCCGCTCCAACAAAAGCTGTGGCTGATAAGCTCAGACTGCTCCCGGTCCGGGAGCGATACCGTCAGACCCTGGTGAAGTTCCAGCTCAGCGGCCGGCCGTTTTTATATGGAAGGTGGCCATGAAAGATGCGGGGGTCGGAATCAAACACCAGGGGTAGAAAATACCGGTCTCCTTCCCACATCGGCAGGAGATGCAGATGATCGATGGGGTGCCAGGCAAGCGCCCCTTCTTCATTTTCCGGGAAGGGGGTGCCGTGGAAGCGGTCGATCCGGAAGATAAATCCCAGCCAATCTTCCCCGTGCGGTCCGAAGCCGGGCCAGTTGATGGTCCCGCGCAACAGGATTTCCTCGCAGTCGATCCCGGCTTCTTCCTTGATCTCTCTCGTGATGCAGGTGAGGACATCCTCGTCGGGCCGCATTTTGCCGCCCAGGCCGTTGTATTTGCCCAAATGGGCATCAGTTGGGCGGGCATTGCGGTGGACAAGAAGGGTTTGGGTCCGGTCCGGAGAAAGAATGTAGCCAAGGGTGCCGATGATGGGGGTGTAGGGCATGTCCGTCCTGTGGTCGGGGAGAGGTGCAAGGTTGAGGAAAATATTTGTTTCTTTCAAAATCCGCTATGATTCTATACCATGATTCCAGGCAGGGAAAGAACCGCGGATCAGTGATGGCTGTCCGCGGTTCTTGGCTTAAAGTATAGAGGCGAAAATGGCAATCCTTATTGTTGATGATATCCCGGTAAACCTGATGCTGCTCGAGGAGATGCTCCGGCAGGAGGGATATGCGGATATTTATTGTGTCAGAAGCGGTCAGGAAGCCCTGGAAATGCTCGCGGCAACGGAAAAGGGTGCGGTCGAGGAGAAAAGAGTCGATCTCATCCTCATGGACGTCATGATGCCTGGCATGGATGGTATAGAAACCTGCCAACGGATAAAGGCGCAGGATGGGCTGCGGGATATTCCGGTGATCATGGTCACGGTTCGCGATGACGATGAGGCGCTCGCCCAGGCCTTCGCCATGGGAGCGACCGACTATATCATTAAGCCGGTAAAGGAGATAGAGCTGCTGGCCCGGGTTCGCGCCGCCCTGAAGCTGAAGCATGAAACCGATCGGCGCAAGGCGCGGGAGCTGGAGCTGGTCGAACTCACCACGCAACTCGACCTGCTGAACCGCCGCCTGATGCACATGGTGCCGCGAGACAGTCTCACCGAGGTGGGCAATCGTCGTTATTTTGATGAAATCCTGGGCAGGGAATGGAATCGCGCCCGGCGGGAGCTGGTTCCCCTTTCGCTGTTCATGGTGGGCCTCGATGATTTTAAACGATTTAGCGAAACCCGTGGCCGGGACAAGGGCGATGAATGGCTGCGCAAGGTGGCTGATGCCCTGAGTTGTGTTCTCAAGCGGGCCGGGGACACCGTGGTCCGCTATGGCGAGGAGGAGTTTGCCGCCATTCTCCCCAATACCCCAAATGGTGGAGCCATGACCGTGGTCCATGAGTTTATGGCGTATATGGCCGCCTTGGACGGCGGGGACGGCGCCGCGCAAACAGCCGGGGAGACCCTGACGCTGAGCGTTGGCCTTGCAACCGCCGAGCCGTGTCGAGGCTCGGATATGCAGGGGCTGATAGCTGCCGCGGAGGGAGCGCTCTATCTGGCCAAGGGGGACGGGGGCAACCGGATCAAGGTGGCTCTTGATTGCCAGTAATTTCTGAAACCTATTGGTGGGAGGAGGATCATGATGAAACAGTGCAGCCTGCATGATTTTATGGAAGAACTGAAGCCTTGGCTCGACACGAATCACATCCGCAGCGCCGAGTTGAGCGGCGGGAATCAGTTGACCCTCTATTTTCTGGATGGGATGAAGAACGTGTATCGGATTGATGATTGCAACGAGAGCCAGATCCGGGCCATTGTCAGCGATTTGAAGAAAAAAGGGATAGCGGTAAAGGAATAATTTTTGAGCATGATCGAGGTCAGGGATTCCGCGTTACCCTTGATCTGGTGGCATAATTTTGATATGCGGCAGGGGCAGCATCGGGCAAGCTTTTCGTGGGCCATGATCTGGTGGGGGTATGACTGAGCAAACACCGGCGGAGACGCAGAAGCAATTTATCATTCTCAAGAACGCGGTTGAAAACACCAACGAGGCTTTCGTCACCATTGATGAAAGCTCCACGGTGATCTTTTTCAACAGGGCGGCGGAGAGGATGTTCGGGTATGACCGGACGGAGATTGTCGGTCACGATCTGGGCAAAATCCTCACCACCATGTGCAGGGCCGGACATGAGCTGGCCGTGGCCCGGTATGTCGGCACCGGGCAGGCAACCTTGATCGGGCATGAGACGGAACTGGTGGTGGCCCGTAAAAACGGGGAAACCTTTCCCGCCACCATCTCTTTTTCCGTGGCGAACATTGAGGGGCAGCGCTATTTTACCGGGCTGGTCAGGGATCTCTCGGACACCAAGGTTCTGGAGGATCGTCTTGCCCAGAATGAGCGGCTGGCCGCGCTGGGGCAGACCGTGGCCGAGATCAACCATGAAATAAAAAATCCCCTGATCATGATTGGCGGGTTTGCCCGGCAGCTTTTGAAAAAAGCAACCGAGGAGAAAGACCGGGCCAAATTGACCATCATCGTGGATGAGGTCACCCGCCTGGAACACCTGCTTGCCGGGCTGAAAGAGTTGTACCGGCCCCCGCAGCTCAATCTTGCCGGAGTTTCCCTGAACGAGCTCCTGACCGAGGTTGTTACCCTGGCGCATTCCTATTCCGGCGGCAAAGGGGTTGATATCCGGCTGGCATCCTCCAGCGATGTCGTGGTCGAGGTGGACAGGGAGAAGATGAAACAGGTGCTGGTGAACCTTGTGAAGAATGCGATTGAAGCGACCCCCCCCGGAGGGGAGATCGTGGTCAGCACCAGGGTGCAGGAGGATCTGGTGGAGGTTGAGGTGACGGACACCGGGGAGGGGATCCCCGAGGAGCTCAAAAAAAGGATATTCCTGCCTTTTTTCACCACAAAAGAGCAGGGGACCGGCCTGGGCCTCTGCATTTCCAAAAGGATTATCGAGGATCACCCCGGCTGTTCATTTCAGTTGGACAGCAAGGAAGGCAAGGGTACCGTCGCCACCATCGGCTTCCGCCGCAGCAAGGAATGACCTGCCTCAGACCCGCAACCCCTTGAGAATCAATTCCCGCTCGCGCTGCCGGATGTATCGGGTCAATTCATCTTCTTCCTTCCGTTTGCTCCGGAAGGCAACGCCGTAACAAACAATACCCCCCTGCCGGTCATGGTAGGTTCGAACAACGTCTCCCTGGGATATTTTTTTCTGCTGCCAACCCGTGAGGATATTCTCTTCTTCTCGGGCTGGAATCGATAGGGCTATGTCCTGGATGGTGTTTCGCGACAAACTCATCGGTTTTTTTGAAAAAAAGAGCATGCCCGTGGCGCTGATATTTTTCAAGATGAGGCCGGTGTGCAGCGTGTTGTCGCTGCGGAAGGAAACATGGCAGCCGTGCGGGACATCGACCCGGTAACGGGCCCGACGCTGCAGGCGGAACATCTCCTTCGGGCGGGAAGATCGCAGAGTATCCAGGGATTCCGACAGGATTCGTACGTCAAAATGGTTGGTGAGTCTGGCTTTGTCCTTGAAAATAATGCGGATCTTCGGGCATGGGGACCAATCCCGCGGTTTATCGATGAGCAATTCCTGGTCGTTGGCGCCGATCAGGATGGCGGGCCCGGACTGGTATCCTGTGCCGGCAAGAAAGATCGGGAGATGTTCCGTCACCAGCCATGCGAGAGTCCGCTCGATACGCTCGCTTGCGGCGGATGATTCATAACCCGCGCCGATGTCCAGCCAGCCGGGAACGGAGGGTGTTTTTTTCATGGTGAACGTGTCATCCCTTGAACGAATTGATCTTCGAGGGATTTTACGACGAACGGTTCGGCCAGGCAATACGGGGGACTCTGTATTTTTCCTGGCAAATTGATTCAGGACGCGATGCCGACGCGATTGCGCCCGGCTTTTTTGGCCTCGAGCATGGCGGTGTCTGCCTGCTTGATAAAGTCGGACAGGCTGGGTTGATCTGCGGTGGTCTCCGGGGAATAGCACGCCACGCCGAAGGTGGCGGTGATCCGGATATGATGCTGGTCAGCGATGCTGACCTGGCCCTCGATGGCTTGCCGTAAGCGTTCCGCCAGGGCGCAGGCTTGTTCCAAGTTGGTTTCCGGCAAAAGCATGAGGAATTCTTCTCCGCCGTAACGACCGAGGGTGTCGGTCTGGCGGCATTGCTCCTGGGCCGTGGCGCTGATCGTTTTCAGCACCGCATCGCCAGCTTCATGACCGTAACTGTCATTAACCATTTTGAAATGGTCTGCATCAAAAAAGATACAGGCAAGGGGATGGCGGTAACGGGTGGTACGCTCGAGTTCCTCCTTGAGACGGTCATGCAGGAAACGGCGGTTCTTGAGTTTGGTCAGGTCATCGGTGATCGTCATCTCCCGGATGAGGTTTTCCGCGGCCACCAGCTTTCTTTTGAGTGCGCCCACCAGACGATGGACGATCCCCATAAACGAGATCAGTGTTCCCGTGAACAGCAGGCCAAGGAGCAGCCTGTGCAGCATCTGAGCGCGCATCATGTCGTTAATGTTGAAGCGGACGCTGATGCCGCCGCGCACATCGCCAAGCTGATATCCTTGCCCGGCATGGCAGGTGAGGCAGGGTTTTTCAACGAAAAGCGGGGCCATGTACCGGTAATAGGTGGCCTCACCAATTTTTTCCTTGCCGATGGCCTCGGTTTTCCCCTGGGAAAAACTCAGCAGCGCCTGCAGTTCAAAGGGGTCTGGAATATTATTGGGATTGAGCGGTTTGAGGCTGGTGATGTGGAACTGGAACGCGCCTTCACGGTCGGCGATTTCCGAGATTTCCCTGGTCATCAGGGCTGGGTTTTTTTTGGTGTAGGTCTTGCCGTTGCTGGCTGTGATGTCCGGGTTTTCAAGGTAGGGGTTGGATTGCATGCCCGGCACTTTTTCGACATAAACGCCGCCGTGCAGTGCATTCCATTTACGGGCAATGACCAGGCTGTTGAAAAGCGCCTGGGCTCGGCTCGTGAGTTCTTTTTCGATGGTCTTCTGGTGGTTGAGGTAAATGCCCGTGAAGAGTGAGGAAATGAACAGCAGGATCACCATGCTGATATTGACGGCAAATCGCTTCCAGGGGGATTTGTAATCTGAATTTTGGAGTGTCATGTTTTGTCTTTATTCAAAAAAGTGGTGCGATTTTCACCGAAATATCGAAAAGTTACGGGGCTTGCGGCTTTTCGGTAAAATTCTCCCGTGCGAGGCCGCAGGAGTCAGAGTGCTTTGTCGCGGCTAGCTCGGAGTAGGCAACCACCTTGTTGCGGCCTGCCTTCTTGGCCCGGTAAAGGGCCTGGTCGGCAAAGGCCAGCAGTTCTTCCGGTTTTTTCGGGGAGTGGGCCCGGTTCGAAGCCAGGCCGATGCTGATGGTGACCCGCATGGCAACGTCCTTATCCTGATGGGTATAGGCCTCAGCCCGGGCGCGGATACGTTCGGCAATGCGCATGGCGCCTTCCAGATCCGTGTTGGGCAGGAGGACGGCGAACTCCTCTCCCCCATAACGCGTCACGGTGTCGGTGGCGCGGGCTTCGTGGAGAATCTGTTCCGCCGTTGCCTTCAGGACCAGATCGCCAAAGGGATGGCCGCAGGTGTCGTTGACCTCCTTGAAAAGGTCGAGGTCGAGCATCATGCAGGACAGTTCCGTCCGGTGGCGTTGGGCCAGGAGAAACTCATGGCGAAGCATTTCCTGGAAGTATCGGTGGTTGTACAGGCCGGTCAGGCTGTCCCGGCTGGACTGCTCGCGGAGCTTCTTGTTGAGGATGCTCAGTTCATGGGCGACGGATGCCATGCGATTGGCGTGGGAGATCAGCAGGCTGAGCAAAAGAGCGGTGATGCCCGCGGTTATCCCCCCGACCAGGAGATGCTCGGGATCAAAATAGGGGATTTCCGGATGCATGAAGGAATCGATGACCGGACTGATGTTGGCCATGAGCAGCAGAATGGCCATATAAATCAGCACGCGGATCATCCGTTGGCGCATTGTTTCCTCCCTTTCTGAAAGATTCAACCCCTGCCTCTGTGTAATAGTATAGTAACAAGGAAGGCCTGGAAAGTACAGGCAAGGCGTTTTTTCATAGTTCTCCCGCCAGGCGATTGATCAAGCGGCGGTGGGGGGAGGGAAAGGCGAAATTCTCAAGTTCCTCCGGGGTTACCCAGCGGAATTCCTGGGCGGCGTGGAGGACCGGCGTGCTACCATTGCCCCGCAGGCGGCAGTGGTAGCAGTGCAGCGTGACCCGGTATTTGGTGAAGCTGTGGGTGATGGTGGCGATTTTTTTAAGCCCTTGGATGGCAAAGCCTGTTTCCTCCCGATATTCCCGCACCAGCGCCTGTTCCGGCGTTTCGTCCTCGTGTATGCCTCCGCCGGGGAATTCCCAAAGATTGGGCCAGACATCATCGGGCAGGCGTTTTTGGATGTAAATCTTTCCCTGATGCTGGAGTATCCCGCTTGCCATGGTGATGGGGATGATCTCCCGTGCCTTGCCCGCAACCGGTCTCTCCTTCGTTACTCCTTGAGCAAAGGCCTCGCAGTGAGCGTGGATCGGGCAGACATCGCATCGGGGAGAGCGGGGCAGACAGACCAAGGCGCCCAGTTCCATGAGCGCCTGATTGAAATACCGCGCCTTGCCCTCGGGGATAAGCTCGGCGGCCTTCTGCCAGATGAAGTTGTGGGCCTCTTTTTCTTTGACCGGGACGGTCAGGTTGAAAAGCCGGGAAAAAAGGCGCTCCACATTGGCGTCCACGATGGGGTGGCTCCGGTTGAAGGCGAGGCTCATGATGGCCCCGGCTGTATAGCGGCCAATGCCGGGAAGCTGGAGCAGGGCCGCGTGGTCTTCCGGCAGGGCGGAGCCGTGCCTCAGACAGAGCAGCTCGGCGGTTTTGAGGAGGTTCTTGGCCCGGGAGTAGTAGCCCAAACCTTCCCACAGCCGCAGAACCTCCTGCTCTTTCGCCTCAGCCAGGGCGGCAATGTCGGGAAAATATTCGAGCCAGCGGGTGAAGTAGGCAACCACCCGATCCATCTGGGTCTGCTGCAGCATGATCTCTGAAATCCAGATGTGGTAGGGGAGATAGGTTTTCCGCCAAGGGAGATCGCGACCATTTTGGGCAAACCAGTGGAGCAGTCCATCCTGCAGGGTGGGTAACGACATGGCGGACTTGCTCAGGCTTCCTTCAGCAGCCGCAACAGATCGGCGGGATTCATGGCGTGTCCGACATCGGTGCCTTCCAGCAGGCTGTCCGCCAGGGCTCTTTTTTCGTGGTGGAGGTGGACGATCTTTTCCTCGATGGTATTTTTTGCCACCAGACGGTAGATGGTCACCGGGTGTTTTTGGCCGATGCGATGGGCCCGGTCCGAGGCCTGATCTTCCACGGCGGGATTCCACCAAGGGTCCATATGGATAACGTAGTCCGCGGCGGTGAGGTTGAGGCCAACCCCCCCGGCCTTGAGGCTGATGAGAAAGAGGTCGCCATGACCCGCCTGGAATTCCTGGACCTGGCGCTGGCGTTCCCGGGGGGCGGTGCTGCCGTCGAGGTATCGGTAGGGAATGCCCTGTTGGTCAAGATGTTCGCGAACCAGGCTGAGGTGATCGACAAATTGGCTGAACACCAGGGCCTTGTGCCCGTTTTCCCGCAATTCGTCGACAAGCTTGGCAAACAGGGTGAGTTTGGCGCTGGGGATGTCGGTTTCGGGCAGGACCAGGCGCGGGTTGCAGCAGGCCCTCCGCAGTTTCATGATCTCGGCCAGGATCTGGAGCGAGCGTTTTCCCGGCGGGCCGCCTGTCTGACGCAGATTTTCCAGGGCCCGCTGCCTCAGCGCCGCGTAGAGGGCGGCCTCCTTTTCCTCCATCTCCACCTGCAAAAGAATCTCGGTGCGCTCGGGCAACTCTTCCAGGACCTGTGACTTGAGGCGGCGCAGGATAAAGGGGTTGATCAGTTTTTTGAGTTTTTTCCGCGCCTCCGGGTCGTTGCCGCGCTCGATGGGGATGGCAAACCGCTGGTTGAACTGGTTCAGGGAGCCGAGAAGCCCTGGGTTGATGAATTGAAACAGGTTCCAGAGTTCGGTGAGGTGGTTTTCAATGGGGGTGCCGGTGGTGACCATCTTGAACTTCCCTTGCAAGAGCATGGCTGCCCGCGAGCGTTTGGTGATGAAGTTCTTGATGGCCTGGGCCTCGTCCAGAATGATGGTCTCCCAGTTGCGGGTGGCAAGGAGCGCTGATTCCTGCTGGAGCAGGCCGTAGCTGCAGATCAGCAGATCGAAGGGGCCGAGCTCGGCGAGCATTTTTTTCCTCTGGCGGCCGCCGAAGAGAACGACCCTGAAGGTGGGGGCAAAGCGGTTTGCCTCCTCCTCCCAGTTCGGGCAAACCGAAGTCGGGGCCACCACCAGGGTCGGTCCCTGCTCGGCGCGGGCAAGGGCCAGAGCCAGGGCTTGGATGGTTTTGCCGAGGCCCATGTCGTCCGCCAGGCAGGCCCCCACTCCCCAGTTGGCCAAGCGGGCCAGCCAGTTGAACCCGACCAGTTGATAATCCCGAAGCACGGCCTTGAAGGTGGATGGTATCCGAGGTTCGTATTCCTGCGCTTCCTTGAGCCGGTTTTGCTGTTCCTGCCAGCGTTCATCCGTGTGCAGCTCTCCCACCCCGTTGGTGAAATCCTCCAGGGCCAGGGCGGCAAGAGGGTGGAGGCGGAGCGTGGTTTTTTTGAGCTCGGCAAAGGCGGCGATCTCGTCCAGACGTTTGCGCAGCTCCCGGGAGAGGGAGAGAAAATGGCCATGCCCCAAGGGGATGAAGCGGCTGCTGTGTGTCTGGGCCAGCTCAAGCAGGGTGCGCATGTCGAGAACCAGCGATTCGTTGAGCTTCAGGGTTCCGCTCATCTCAAACCAGTTGTTGCGTTCCTTCACCGTGAGCAGAAACTGATTGAGTTCGGCCGGCGGACTTACCGTGAGGCGTTCCCCCTCGGGCCATTCAATGAGGACGCTATCCGGGAGGCTCTGCAGTTCGAGAAGGAGTTGCAAGCATTCCTCCGGATCCTGCAGCAGCCATTCCCGCTCCAGGTCGGTTCCCTTTGCCAGCATGGGACATGATTCTTCGACAAAGCGGGCGTTTGCTTCTTCAAGTTCCAGGTTGCGCTGGGTCTGGATGCGTTTGCCGCCGCTGTGGGCGATGATGGTTTTGGGGCCTTCGCCCGGCCTCTGGTATGGGCCGTCGGGCTGGAGGGGCCTGACGAGCATGGCCAGCCTGAACCCGGCTCCGTAGGGCAGGAGCTGCATGTGGATCCGCGCGTCCGGCTGCACCTCGGCCACGCCTACGGATTTTCCTTCGATGGTGGAATGGACGGTCATGAAGGAGGAGATGTTGCCCAGGGTGGCAAAAAGTTCGTCCTTGCCGTCGCGGGGAACACTCAAGCCATTGGGGCCGATAATCTCAGCCACCCGCCGATGGTCCTTGGTGATGGGATAAATCCGAAAGCGAGCCGGGGTTTCCCGGAGGACTATCGCCTCCGTGCTGTCGGGCCACGGGGAGAACTGAATCAGCAGCGACTCCCCCTGCTGGTCAACCCGCAATTCCGGTTCGCCTTGCAGGATTTCAACCGGGGTTTTCGGTGAGTCGGCGAGAAAAACATGGGGGTGCCCGAGGAGGGAGACCAGGGCGTCAGGCATGGTAAAGCGGAAAAAAACGCCTCGGCTGTCTTTATGCTCGGCAATGGTTTCACACACCAGGAGATCCTGCGGGCTCAAGAACGGGGGCTTGTTTTTGCGAAACAGTTTCCGTAAGGCCACGGATCTGCCCTTGGTCCATTGGCCGCGGGCGGTAAGATTCTGAATCTTCGGCACCAGGGAGACGAGGCCCTCCTGGGTGCGGTAATCGATCATCCAGGTCAGTCGTGATGCGGTCTCCGGCTTGGCGAGATTCTGGGCTGGGGCCGAGCTAAAGTTGAGGGCGCGCAGGGCGCGTTGCCATTGTTCTTCCGGGGTGATCACGCTTACAAGGGAACAGGCCTGGGCGAGTTCGTCCGTGGTGGCCGCAGGGGCTGATTGTTCTCCTGCCAGATGCAGCAGGGAGCCGTATTCGCGGGCAAGCCACAGATAGCCGTGGGCCGCGGCTTTTTTCCGGAAGGATTTCAGGTGCGGCAGGCAGACCGGGCTGGGCCTTCCTTCGATCCAGTAGGTGACAAGGGAGAGGAATAGCGTGGTGATGCTGTGTGGCCGGGGAAGGATGCTGACCGCCGTCAACCGGTCGCGGGCCAGGTCAAGCCGGTTCTCCCTTGCTTCAACCAGGGCGAGGAGGAGAAAATAGGAGGGCAGAAAGGGGTTGTGGGGCTGAATATCCTCAATGTTCTTGATAATGTCCCTGAGCTGCTGGTGTGCGGTGTAATCACCATTCTGAAGCAGGGCCATCAGGTAAAACAGCCCTTCAACCCCGGTGAAATACGCCTGGTCGTTCAGGTTGGCCTTTCTGATCTTGGCGAGATCTTTTTCGTAGCTGTGAATGGCTGCGGTTGTTTCTCCGGCTAGAAACTGCCGCCAACCCCGCACACCCAGCGGCGCCCCTTGTTGCAGGGTGTTGTCCAGCCAGGCGGAGGCGGCCTGGGTTTGCCCCTGGATGAGCAGATGGGAGGTCAGCAGATAGGAAAAAGGCTCGCGGTTTTTCGCGGAGAGACCCTTGAGGAAGCGTTTGTCTTGCAGGTATTCCTGGGGCAGGACGATTTCCGTAAGGTGGAGCAGCCCGTTCAGGAAGATCTGATGCAGGGCGTAGAGTTGGACATGGAGGGGGAGCTTGGCGAACCATGGCGGATCAAAGGGGGCGCCGCAGAGAGTGACCAGGGGGTTTTCCGGAAAACGTTCCGGGAATTTCTCCTGAAGCGCCAGAAGGGCGAGGAGGTTGTGGGTGTACGCTGTTTCGTCCGCGGCAAGGAGGGCAAGGCGAAGGTCGCGCAGGGAACGGCGCCACAGACAGTTCGGGTCGGGGCTTTTCTCCGGGGCCGGGGTTGGCCAGGCGTGCTGGATGGCGGAGGCCAGGGCCGGAAAGTACGGCTGTTTCCGGCTGTCATGGGCCACGAGCTCAAGGATCTCCCTGCGGCAGGCGCAGTCATTTTCGAGAAGATTTTTTTGCGCAAGCTCGGCCAGTCCGGCCAGGAGATGCCCTTCCGTGGGCGTGGGCCATTTCTGCCCTGCCGCCGAGGGAAACAGGCAGGAAATCAGGGCGGCCTCCCGGATCGGCTCTCCTGTCAAGGCGCAAGCGTGCAGAACGAAGCGGGTTTGTGGCTCCAGGGACTGGTATGCGGCCCACGGGCTTTGGTTGTTTTTCGGGGGGGTCATTGGCAGGGGGGCGATCCTAAGTCCGAATGAAACTGTCGAGTTTGGCGACAAGGGCGTCTTCCGGCAAGGCGCCGACAATCTGGTCGGCAACCTGGCCGTTTTTGAAAAAAATAAGGGTTGGGACGCCCCGGATTCCGTATTGACCGGCGCTGATGTGGTTTGTGCTGGTGTCGATCTTGGCGATGATCGCCCGCCCGAAAAAACGGCGGGCCAATCGCTCTATCACCGGGGCCAGCATTCGGCAGGGACCGCAGGTCGGCGAATAGAAATCGAGCATAACAGGCAGGTCGGCCTCGCGGATTACCTGCGCAACATCCTGGTCGGTAAGCTCGACCGGCGCGGCGTAATCGGCCATGGGCAGAGAGGTCTGGCATTTGCCGCAGCGCGGCTTACGGTGCTGTTTGACGGCGACCACTTTGTTCTTGGTCTTACAGCTTGGACATGCAACAATCAGGCTATTCATGGTATGCTATCGGTCACGTAGGTAAAGGATAAAAAAAGGGCGCTGTGCATGAAAGTCCATTTCTTGGGGGTTGGCGAGGCCTGTGACCCCGAACGCTTCAACACCTCGATTCTGGTTGTGGGCGGGAGCAAAAATCATTATATCCTACTTGACTGCGGATTTACCACCCCCCATCGATATTTTGCTGATTGTTTCGATCCGGACCAGCTTGAGGCTCTGTGGATCTCGCATTTTCACGGGGATCATTTTTTCGGGGTTCCCTTGCTGCTCCTGCGATTCTGGGAGATGGGGCGCGTTAAGCCGCTGCTGCTAGCCGGGCCAAATGGCTTGCGGGAAAAGATTGAGATGGCCCTTGATCTGGCCTACCCTTCTTTTTTAGGGAAACTGCAGTATGCTTTGGAGTATCGCGAGCTTGAGGATGGCGACTCTTTTCAAGGGGCCGGATTTCTCTGGCAGGTGGCCGCCACGGAGCACTCGCAGCCCTGTCTCGCCCTCCGGTTGAATGGTGACGGAAAATCGATATTCTACGGTGGTGATGGGCGGTCCACCGCAGGATCAGCCAATCTGGCAAAGGGATGCACGCTTATGGTGCATGAGGCGTATCGGGTTGCAGGACAGACCGCCAATCATGGCAGCCTTGCCGAGTGCCTCGATGTGGCGCGGCAGGCAGGATGCGAAAAGTTGGCAATCGTGCATATCGCGCATTATGAGCGGGAGCGGGAATCGGGAGCGCTTCGGCGTCTTCTGGGCGAATCCGGCTTGCCGGGCGTTTTTCTGCCGGAACCGGGCGAGAGCCTGGAGCTCTGATCGATAGGCAGCACCAGGGATTCCGGGATGGGGCAGGATCAGCTTTTGCGAAACATGGGGTTCGGGAGATTGCCGCCAGGCTGGCGCCGTATCCTGGCGGCCAGGGGCGTGATGTGCCATTCATCCGGTGGTGGTGAATTATCTGGAACCAAAAAACATGGGGCGCGGTCTTACTTTCAGCGGTTGGGTTTTCCGTCGTCCTGTGATCGCAACCCGTGCTATCGCGACGGAAGAGTGATTAGGCCATGCCCCTGGCAAAGAGGGTCTGCGCGGAAGAGTGGCGCATTATGGCGGAATGATTATTATGAAACCCTGTGGTTCGCAATTTCAAATGTATAGCGCAAGGAGAAATTATGTACAGCAGTGACAACGGCAGAACAATGGTTATCGACCAGTCCCGCTCCCAGGCGGCAACCCTTTTCCTGGCCAAGGTCTTCAACTGGATGGCCATCGGCCTTGGCCTCACCGGGATTACCGCCCTGGTGGTCGTCAGCACGCCGGCCTTGCAGCAGGCGATCTTCGGCAACAAGATCGTGTTCTATGGCCTGATTTTCGGCGAACTTGGCATGGTGATCTATCTCTCCGCCCGGATCGAGCAGATGTCCGCCGGGATGGCGACCGGTCTTTTCCTGGCCTATTCCATCTTGAACGGGGCGACCATCTCCGCGATCCTTCTCCTCTATACCGGCGCCTCCGTTGCCACCACCTTCTTTGTCGCGGGCGGCATGTTCGTTTCCATGGCGATCTACGGCACGGTGACCAAAAAAGACCTCACCAGCATGGGTTCCTTTTTGTTCATGGGGCTCATTGGCATAGTGATCGCCTCGGTGGTGAATATCTTTCTGGCCAGCTCCATGGTTTCCTGGGTGGTTTCCGCCATCGGCGTGATTGTTTTCACCGGCCTGACCGCCTATGACGTGCAGAAGATCACCCGGCTCGGCTCGGGCGGGATCATGGAAAACGGCCAGGCCGCGATCCGGAAGGGCGCGATCATGGGGGCTTTGGCTCTGTATCTCGACTTTGTCAATCTGTTCCTCATGCTGCTCCGGTTTCTGGGGGATCGCCGTTAGGCTGTAGCTCCATAGTCATAGGAAAAAGCGATTGTCCGGGGCGGCAATCGCTTTTTTTTTCGATTTGAATATCTCCGGGGATCTGCGTTACCTTGTGAGGCCGTTCGCATGTGGCGGCGGCTTGCTCAAGGCAATAAAGAAGGTATTTGTGATCCGGAGGAGAAGATTCATGCGAAATGTGAAAAATCTATGGTTGCGTGGGACAAAAACCATCACCGTGTTGCTGTGTGCGGCACTGTTGGCAGGAGTTGTTGGGTGCGCGAGCCAGACAGGGGACGCCCCCAAGAAATCCGGCGGCGGCTGTGTGAGCTTTTTGCGGTTGTTTTCGTAGGCACAGTTTCCTGGAAACAGGACGATGAGAAATCCGGCCGGATAATTCCGGGCCGGATTTTTTTGTGCGGGGAGCAAAGGATAGGGGGAGGCTTGTCCATTGACAGGGGGGGGCCGGGTAATGGCGCGTGGAAGGCTCAGGCTTCTGTGCAGGGTCAGGAGGTGAGGCCCCGGTAGATTTCTGGAATCCGGTTGGGGAGTTTTCCGACCTCGTCGATGCAGATGTAATTCACCTCCCCGTACATATGGGGGAGATAGGCGTGGGCCTGTTTGTCAATGGTGATGCAGAATGGATGCACCCCCTGCGCCTTGGCCTCGATCAAGGCATGGCGGGTGTCCTCAATGGCATACTCGCCCTTGTAATCGTCATAATCCTCGGGCTTTCCGTCGGAAAGGGTGATGAGCAGTTTGATTCTCGCCTCGCTTTCGGCAAGGAGCCTGGTCAGATGCCGGATGGGCGGTCCCATTCGCGTGTATTCCTGGGGGGCGATGGCGGCAATCCTCCCCTTCACCTCATCGTTGTAGGGTTCGGCCAGATCCTTGATCCGGAACAGCTCGGAACGCGTGCGGCGCATGCCGGAAAATCCGTAGATGCCGTAGGTGTCGCCCAAAACTTCAAGGGCTTCGCACATGAGGATCAGGGCTTCCTTGAGGGCGGTGTTTACCCAGCCCTCGGTTGAGGAGGACATGTCAACGAGGAAGAGGGCGCTGATGTTGCGTTTGTCCCGGGCCAGCCGGATATAGAGTTCCTCCGAAGGAGAAAGGCCGGCTTTAATGTCGGCAAGCGTTTCGATGAGGGCGTCGAGATCGATTTCGTCCCCGTCTTTTTGCCGCCGGACAAAGCGTTCTTGGTTGCGCATCATTTCGAACTGCCGCTTGAGCCGGGTCAGATGGCCGCGGTATCTCTCCAGGGTGTTGCCGACAAAAGTGCCTGCGACCGGAATGATTTTTTTGACGGCAAGGGAGCACCAGTTTTTGCGAAAGCCCGCGCGCCGGTAATCCCACTCGTCAAAGATGAAGAGATTGGCTCCGGCAAGGGGTTCGCCCTCCTGGGGGGGAGGGGCGTTTCCCTGGGCTAGCCCCTTTCCCGCAGCCTGTTTGGCGCTTGAGATGTACTGGGAAGGGATCTGGCCGAGATCCTCGACGATCTCCCTGGCCAGTTTTTTGAGTGTGTCCGGAAGATCGATGTGGCTGTCGTCGATGGTGATGAACTCCAGGGTTTTCTCTCCTTGCGGTTTTGTGTCCGGAGTATCTTTCCCCGCCCCTTCGGGCGGGATAACCGCGGCGGTCTGGCCTTCGAGTTCAGGAACTCCCGTGCCCTGGGCTTCGCCTTTCTCTTTTTCGACTGGGGCATCCTGGGGCGTTTGCGCGTTGATGACGGCGGCGAGGGCCTCGATGAATTGTTCCTTGGCCGCCGCTCTTTTTTTACGCTGCACCGCCAGAACCTCGGCCGGGCGCAGCACGCCCTGGAAGATTATGGGGGGAGCCGGTTCCCCGGCTTGGTCGAGAAACCGGGCATACGCCTTCGTTGCAAAACAGGCGGAGTCCTGGCTGGTTGCATCCTCTCGAAATAACCCGTCAAAAAGGCTGGTTACGGGATGGGGCGCGGAAGGGGTTTCGCCGGTATCCTGCGCGGCCCGGAGGAGGATGGTTCTTTGCAGGTCTCCGGTGGAGCCCCCCGCGCTCCGGGGGATTGTCCGGGCAAGGGCTTGGAAGATGGGGCCGCTTTCCCGCATGAGGCCGGGAAGCCTTTCCCGGAGAAAGGTAGTGGCCCTGGCGGTTTCGCCAAGGTGAAAAAGGTGGGCCGCAACGGCTGGTTTTGCAAACAGGTTGAAGTAATCGTTGAGGCCGGTGCATGCAGGGGGAGGGGCGGTGCGCTGCCGTCGTGTGGCGGCGGTAATCGCCGGGGAGCCCTCTGGGAGATGGAGTGAAAAGGTGCCGATGGCGGTAAAGGCCCACTGAAAGGAGATGATGAGTTTGTAGAGCAGGAAATTGTCGGTCTGTTTTGGAAAGACGGCGATCCTGGGGGGGAGATAGACCGCCGCAGTGTCCGTGTAGACCTCCTGGCCGGGGATCAATTCCAGGGGATGTCCGGCCAGTCCGGTGGCATAGGGCTGCAGCCGGCCGGTGACCTCGGCGAGGCTGATGCCGGTTTCTCCCCGGATCGTGCAGAGAAAGGTTTCCTCCACCCGTTCGAGGAGTTGCCGGGTCTGATGCAGCCCCCCGGATTCATAGGCCGCAAGGATGGTCTTGACCCAGTCGGCAAGCTGGGAGTGGTGCAGGCAGGTAAGTCCCTTTTTCACCGCCTTGAGAAAGCTGTTGCAGAGGGCATGACTCACCGGCCAGATTGCGGCAATCTGACGAAAGATTTCGTTCAGCGCCGCATCGGGCAACCCCTGCAGCGGCTCGGTTATCTCTTCGATCTCCCAGTCGTTGAGGATGTCCGGCAGGACTGCCTGGGCAAATCTGGTTTTGAGTTCGCGTGGGTCCAGGGGGGTGCCTCCGCTTAAAAGAGGGAGCTGGTTATCTCCTCAAGGGCTGCCAGCATTTCATGGTCATCGGTCAGGGTTTCGGTGATCGTGGCCTTGCAGGCAGTGCGCGGCTGGATGCCGCTTCTGATGAGTTTGCCGGCATGGATCAGGAGCCGGGTGCTTGCCCCCTCCTGCAGGCCGGAGTCTTTCAGGCTCCGGGTCATGGTTGCCATCTGGACAAGTTTTTCCGCCAGCGGTTGCTCGATGCCGGATTCTTCCCGGACAATGCGGGCCTCCAGTTCGGGAGGGGGATAGTTGAATTCAAAGGAAACGAAACGCTGGCGGGTCGACTGCTTGAGATCCTTGAGCACGCTCTGGTAGCCGGGATTGTAGGAGATGGCCAGCATGAATTCGGGCGGGGCGGTCAGGGTTTCTCCCAGTTTTTCAATGGGCAGCTCCCGCCGGTCGTCGGCAAGGGGGTGGATGACCACGGTGGTGTCCTTTCTGGCTTCGACGATTTCGTCGAGATAGCAAATGGCTCCGGTCCGGACCGCCTTGGTGAGGGGGCCGTCCATCCAAACCGCTTCTCCGCCCTTGATGAGAAATCGGCCGATGAGGTCGCTGGTGGAAAGATCGTCATGGCACGAGACGGTGATGAGCGGGCGGGTGAGTTCCCAGGCCAGCCGTTGCATGAACCGGGTTTTGCCGCAACCGGTCGGGCCTTTTAACAGGATTGGCAGACCGTTGTGGTATGCTGTCTTGGCGATGTGCAGTTCTTCCGCCTGTTCCAGATAGAATGGCTTTTCGGCAATGATCTGCGCTGCGGTGGCGATTTTTTTCATCTGTTTCCGCCCTCCTTGAGGGAAGAAAATAAGGACGGTTGGCGCTGGGGGCAAATGAAAATATGGAGGATTCGTGAAAAAAATGGGGAATGGCGCAGTTTTACAGCATAAAATCAAAAAGATACGCTGCAATACCCGCGGCCGGCCGCTTTCGGTCCCTGCTGGAATCGTGAATTGTTGCGATTTTAAAAAATGTGGGGCTGGGACGAAAAAACTTGCCGGCGGCGGCTGGCGGGGGTAAGGGGTGTGAAATACCCTGCGAGTTTTCTGAAGAAAAGGAATGAGAACCAGGGGTTCCCTTCGGGAGGGAGGACGGAGAGGCATGAACACAGAAGCAGGGAGAGCGGCGGCGAAAAAGCGGAAATGGTATGAGAAATACCTGCCGTTTGTGGCCAGAAGTCCGGAAATGCAACTGCGCTGGCTTGAGTCGGCTTTTAAAAAAGGTGTTCTGAGCCCGAATGAAGTAACCCCATATCTCAAGCTGTTCATGGCTCCGGATGGGGAAGGAAATCTGGCCCGGGTTCGTGGGTTGCTCTATTCATTGAACGGCAGCCTCATCGAAAAAATGCTGGGAGCTGCCGATATCTATGATGTGCCGGATCTTTTTCGGTGCATCGCCGAGCCTACGGTGGCGCAGGCGGTCATTGCCATCACCAAATCGCCCCCTCCTTACGAGAAAAGTCCGGAATTGGTCGTTGATAAGGTTTTTCAGGCGGTGTATGACTGCTCGGAAGAGCTTTTGGCCCGGGCGGCGGCGAAGGTGGCTGGGAATGCGGACAAACCTGCCCATTTTCAGGAGGCCTATGAGAGGTTCAAGGAAATCAAGGAGGACGAGAAATTGCTGAGTGCTCTGTATCCCAAGGCCATCCTGTAAATCTCGCATGGGTAATCTAAAAAAAAGCCCTTCCGAATCCGGAAGGGCTTTTTTTTAGATTCTGCAAAGAGCAGGAAGGTTATTTCTTCTTGCCCTTCGTTGCGGCGCGTTTTGAAGCCTTCAAGGGATTGATCTTGAGTGTGGATACGCTGATCTCTGGTTTCACATGGGTTGCAAAATTACAGAGACCCAAGCGCCATTTGGCTTCCGGCATGGCGTAGGTGGAGCAATACTTTGCTGCCTCGACCTCAACCAAACGTTCGCAACCTTCACATTTGTCAATGATCTGTTGAAACTGGCCGGTGGTATATTTGCTGGTCATGTCCTTGGGAGCCGCTTTTGCCATTGTCATCCTCCGTATGAAACCCAGATCGGGATTCACGTTCATCCCTTGGTCGGGTACTGGTTGTTGGGGTATTCAGAGAGCCGCCGCAAACCGGCGCAACATCACGTTAATGAATCAGCTTATTTAAATTATCCAGCGTGGAGTGTCAATAAAAAAAGAGGACGGCGATGCGGCAGAAAGAGACCCCCTACCGATAAAAATGACGGGACGCAAGAATTTTGCCGACATAAATAACGCTATCTATCTATTGTTTTTGAGAAAATCTTAAGATATAAGATATAAATGCCGGTTTAATTTCAGCAACAGAGGGGATGGGATATGCCGTTTTATATCTGGAAGGGTGTCAACTCCTATGGGGAAAAACGCAAGGGCAAGCTTGAAATGCCCAGCGAGGCCATGGCGCAAGCGCATCTGAAAAAGATGCGAATAACGGTGTCCATGCTGAAAGAAGCCCCCAAGGACATGTTTGAAAATATTGAGTTTTTAAAGCCGAAAATAACCGGCAAGGATGTCGTCATCTTCACCCGTCAGTTGTCCACCATGATCGACGCAGGGTTGCCTCTGGTGCAAAGCCTGGAGATTTTGGGGGAGCAGATGGAAAATCCCAGCTTCAAGAAAGTGTTGCGGGCAATCAGGGCGGATGTCGAGACCGGCACCACCTTTGCCGATGCCATGAAGAAGCACCCCACCTGTTTTGATACGCTGTATTGCAACATGGTTGAGGCCGGCGAGGTCGGCGGTATTCTGGATACCATCTTGAACCGGCTCGCCTCCTTCATGGAAAAAAACATGGCGCTCAAGAAAAAAGTCAAGGGCGCGATGACCTACCCCATTATCTGCATCTGTATCTCCTTTGTGGTCATGGCGGTGATGCTGGTTTTCGTGGTGCCGGTTTTTCAAAAGATGTTCGCGGATTTTGGCGGCGCCCTGCCTGGTCCGACGCAGTTTGTTGTCGATATGAGTGAATTCGCCAAAGGGAATTTTCATTTCATCATCGGCGCCATCTTTGCCGCGGTTTTTCTGGTGAAAAAGATATACAAGACGGAGAAGGGGCGCATTGAGATGGACCGGATGCTGCTGAACATGCCCATTGTAGGCACTCTTCTGCGCAGGGTGGCGGTGGCCAAGTTCACCCGGACCCTCGGCACCATGCTGCAAAGCGGGGTGCCGATCCTGGAATCCCTCAATGTCGTGGCCAGAACCGCGGGGAACAAGATTATTGAGATGGCGGTATTCCGGGTGACGGACAGCATCAGCGAAGGACGGGCCATTGCCGAGCCCCTGGAGGAGACAGGGGTGTTTCCGGGCATGGTGGTGCAGATGATCAATGTCGGTGAAGCCACCGGCGCCCTTGATGTCATGCTGACCAAGATTGCGGATTTTTATGACGAAGAGGTTGATCAGGCCGTGGAAAACCTGACTGCGGCGATCGAGCCGTTGATGATGTGTTTTCTGGGCGGCATGATCGGCGGATTGGTTGTTGCCATGTATCTGCCCATCTTCAGCATGGCTGGAGCTGTGGGCGGTTGATTTTCAGGGAGTATCCTGTATTGGTTTTTTAATACGATTTGGAGGAAGAGATGGGAGAGATTATCGGTGTGTTGGGCAGAGAGGTTCTGGATTCACGGGGCAATCCCACCGTTGAGGTTGAGGTATTTCTCGATTCGGGGGTGGTCGGTCGGGCCCTGGTGCCATCCGGCGCCTCCACCGGCACCCGCGAGGCGTTGGAGCTTCGCGACACCAAAAAGAAGCGGTATCTCGGCAAAGGGGTACTCACGGCAGTGGCCAATGTGAACGAAAAAATCGGCCCGGGCATCATCGGCCTTGATTCCACCCAGCAGGTGATCGTCGATCAGGCCATGCTGCTGTTGGACGGCACCGAGTACAAGAAAAATCTCGGCGCCAACGCCATCCTCGGAGTTTCCATGGCGGTGGCCAAGGCGTCCGCCGAGGAGGTCGGGCTGCCGCTCTATACCTATTTGGGCGGGGTGAACGGCAAGGTGCTGCCTGTGCCGATGATGAATGTTTTAAACGGCGGGGCGCATGCCGACAACAACGTGGATATTCAGGAATTCATGGTCATGCCCGCCGGGGCTTCCTGCTTTGCCGAGGCTCTGCGCATGGGGGTGGAAACCTTCCACAGTCTGAAAGCAGTGTTGAAAAAGGCCGGGCTTCAAACCGCGGTTGGCGACGAGGGCGGTTTTGCCCCTAATCTGCGCTCCAACGAGGAGGCCATGGAATTTTTGCTGGAGGCCATTGTCAAGGCCGGTTACAAGCCGGGCAAGGATATTTTCATCGCCCTGGATGTGGCTGCCAGCGAATTGTATGACCCCAAGAAAAAATGCTATGTGCTTGCCGCGGAGAAGAAGGCCAATAAGTCGGCGGATGAATTGATCGCCTTTTATGAGGCTTGGGTGAAAAAATATCCGCTGGTCTCCATTGAAGACGGATTGGCCGAGGCCGACTGGGCTGGCTGGGGCAAGCTGACCAAGAAACTGGGGGGCAAGGTGCAGCTTGTCGGGGACGATATCTTTGTCACCAACACCAAGATTCTGGCCAAGGGCATTAAAGAGGATGTGGCCAATTCCATCCTGATCAAACTCAACCAGATCGGCACGGTGACGGAAACCATCGATGCCGTGGAAATGGCCCATCGCGCTGGGTATACCTCGGTCATTTCCCACCGTTCCGGTGAGACCGAAGACACCACCATTGCCGATCTCAGTGTGGCCCTGAACACCGGCCAGATCAAGACCGGCGCTCCTTCCCGTACCGATCGGGTCGCCAAATACAACCAGTTGCTGCGGATCGAGGAGGAGCTTGGCGCTGCGGGCAGGTATGCCGGCAAGACCGCC
The DNA here is from genome assembly GCF_046883345.1 of Hydrosulfovibrio ferrireducens. Taxonomy (NCBI): domain Bacteria; kingdom Pseudomonadati; phylum Thermodesulfobacteriota; class Desulfobulbia; order Desulfobulbales; family Desulfobulbaceae; genus Hydrosulfovibrio; species Hydrosulfovibrio ferrireducens. The sequence continues at coordinate 58,307 of NZ_JALKCW010000011.1, forward strand.
TTGAAATATATTTCTTGACAATTATCAGTTAGTTGAACATGTTATGAGCCAATAAAGGAGGGTGCCCCATGACCCTGACAAAAGCGGATCTTGTCCAAAAGGTCTATCAAAATCACAATTTCACCAAGGCCCAGGCTGCCGAGGCCGTTGAGGCTTTTCTGCGCATTGCTAAAAAATGCCTGAATACCGGTGAGGATCTGTTGATCAGTGGTTTTGGCAAGTTCAACGTGAAAAAGAAAAATGCCCGGCGCGGGAGAAATCCCCAGACCGGAGATGAACTGATTCTGGAAGCCCGTAAGGTTGTGACCTTCAAGCCCTCCGGACTTCTGCGTTCCAGGATCAACGGAGACTAGCCCCCCTTCTCCCGGGGCGCGGATTTTCGGCGCTGACACGTTTCGCAAGACGGGTTGTGTTTCCCTTGGCAGCAAGGAGGCAGCCCGTCTTTTTTTTTAGGGGCCGTGGCGAGGCAAGCATGGTCGTGCGACCATTTCCGTGCGGTTCCTTATCCGGATCATGGCGTTTTTAATGTTGCGGTTGTTGTGAGCAACGGTGAACTTTTTTTCTTATGCCTCGGAATGCTGTTGTGCGTCCGGTGCGCAGAGAGAGGGAGCGAATATGGCCTACGAACAGAAACGTCTTGCGGAACTGGCTGCTCTGGTTCAAGGAGAGCTGGTTGGCGACCCCGAGGTGCTCATCGGCGGGGTTGCCGATTTTGACAGTGCCGGCAAGGGCGAGATAACCTTTGTCGCCGATCTCAAACGCGGGGCCCGGCTCGACGAATGCAAGGCCTCGGCGATCATTGTGCCGAATTCGGTTACCGAAATCAGCGTGCCTGCGATTCGAGTCAGGAATCCCTACCTTGCCGTGGCCCGCATCCATGCCCTGTTTGTCGCGGAACCGTTTGTCGCCACGGGCATCGATGCGCGGGCGGTTGTCGGCCAGGATTGTCATATCCCCGCCGAGGTTGCCATCAGCCCCCTGGTCTATCTTGGCAACCGGGTTCGGCTTGGGCAGCGGGTAGCGCTTCATCCGGGGGTGGTCGTGTATGACGACGCCGTTATCGGCGACGATGTGGTGCTGTATGCCAATGTAACGATCGGCCGCTGCTGCCGGATCGGGAACCGGGTTATCATCCACAGCGGAACCGTGATCGGCAGTGATGGTTTCGGCTATGCCACCGACGGCAGCGGCCGCCATGTCAAGCGGCCCCAGGTCGGCGTGGTCCAGATCGATGACGATGTGGAGATCGGGGCCAATACCTGTATTGACCGGGCCACCTTCGGCAAGACCTGGATCAAGCGGGGGACGAAGATCGATAATCTCGTGCAGCTTGGTCATAATGTGATGATCGGAGAGGACGCAATGGTTGTCGCCCAGGTGGGCATGGCCGGCAGTACTACCACCGGCAACAATGTGGTTTTGGGAGGGCAGGTCGGTCTTGCCGGGCACATCCACCTCGGGGACCGGGTAATGGTTGCGGCCAAATCAGGGGTGCATAACAGCCTGGAACCTGGCGCCATCGTGGCCGGCATTCCGGCCATCCCCCACAAAACCTGGCTACGCGCCAGCGCGGCCTATGCGAAACTTCCGGAAATGGTACGGGAGATGCGGGAATTGAGACGGCAGATTGCCGAGCTGTCCCGGGCAATAACGCCGGGCGAAGAGGATAGTCCTGAAAGCAACGGGTAGCGTGCGGACTGGTCGCCGCGGACAGCAACGATGACCCGGCGTCGGTTCGGCCCAGTAACTAGAGAGGAGAGGTGGCATGGATTCTGATTTGCAGCAGCTTGATATCCTGGAAATCCTGAAGATTTTACCGCACAGGTATCCCTTTCTCATGGTGGACCGCATTGTCGAGATGCACCTCGGCGAATCCATCCGGGGGTACAAGAACGTGACCATGAACGAGAATTTTTTCCAGGGGCATTTTCCCTCGCAACCCGTTATGCCAGGGGTCTTGATCCTCGAAGGCATGGCCCAGGTCGGGGCGATCCTTGCCTATGTCACCGATCCCGAGGCGGTTGCCAGCAAGCTCGTTTATTTTGCAGGTCTTGACGGCGTGAAATTCCGGCAAAAGGTCGTGCCTGGAGACCAGTTGTATTACGAGCTTTCGGTGAGCAAGCGCAAGGCCAGGTTTTGGAAAATGGACGGCAAGGCCTATGTCGACGGCAAGCTCGTGGCCGAAGCGGAGCTCATGGCAACTTTTGCCTGAGCGTCCCCGGAAGTCTTTCATCCGTTTTTGATGTTTCAACCAACCAAACCCAAGCGAAGGCGCAATGAACATACATCCTACCGCAGTTATTGATCCCGAGGCGAAGGTCCATGCCTCCACCACCGTGGGCCCCTATGCCGTTATCGAGAAAGGGGTGGAGATCGGCCCTGATTGCGTGGTCTGCCCCCATGCCGTTATCACGGGGCTTACCACCATCGGCGCCCGCAATACCATCGGCTCCTTCACCAATATCGGCGGGCCGCCCCAGGATTTGAAATACAACAACGAGCCCACTCGGCTGGTCATCGGCGACGATAATCAGATCCGGGAGTATGTTTCCATCCACCGCGGCACCCCGGGCGGCCATGGGGTAACCACGGTGGGCAGCGGCAATCTGCTGATGGCATACACCCACATCGCCCATGACTGCGTGGTCGGGGATCATGTGATCATGGCCAATGCCGCCACCCTGGGCGGGCATGTCGAGGTCGCCGACCGGGTGATCATCGGGGGGCTCACCGCCGTGCACCAGTTTGTCCGCATCGGCGAGTATGCCTACATCGGCGGCATGTCCGGGCTCAGCAAGGATGTGCCCCCCTATGTGATCATGGCCGGCATCCGCAACCAGATGCGGGTGACCGGGATCAACCGCATCGGCTTGCGAAGGTCTGGTTTTTCCGCCGATGAGATCAAAAAACTGGGGCAGGCGTACAAGATTATCTTCCGCAGCCCGGAATTGCTGCTCCAGGATGCGCTTGCCAAGACTCTGGAGGAGATTCCCGATTGCGCGCCGGTTGCCAAGCTGGTGAATTTCTTTGCCACCTCGAAACGCGGGGCCGTGCGTATGGCCGGTGATGACGAAGAATAGCATCGGCATCATCGCCGGCGGCGGTCAATTTCCGAAGCTTTTTGCCGAGGCCGCCAAAAAGGCGGGGCGCGAGGTGGTGATCGTGGCGCACCAGGGAGAGTCCTGGCCAGAGCTCGAAACCGTGGCCGACCGGTTCTGCTGGGTAAAACTCGGCCAGTTGGGGCGGATCATAAGTTTTTTCCGGGAACATGGCGTTACGGAAACCGTCTTTTTGGGCGCCATCACCAAAACCAAGATTTTCAAGGATGTCTGGCCGGACCTCAAGGGGCTGACCCTGTGGAACAAGATAGACATCCGCCAGGACGACGCGATCCTGCGGGCAGTGGCCGGGGTTCTGGAGCAGGAAGGTATTCACGTCCTGGAGTCCACCCTCTATCTCAAGGATCTGCTCTTCCCCAAGGGGGTGCTTACCAAGAAAAAACCCACTGCCGAGCAGATGGAGGATATCCGTTTCGGCTGGCAAACCGCCCGGGCCATCGGCGCTTTGGATATCGGGCAGTGCGTGGTGGTCCGGGACCGCACCGTGCTGGCGGTGGAGGCCATTGAGGGCACGGATGCCGCCATCACCCGGGGCGGCACGCTGGGAAAAGAAAAGGTCGTGGTCGTCAAGGTGAAAAAGCCTAAGCAGGATTTCCGTTTCGATCTTCCTGCCATCGGCGTAAAAACCATCGAGACCATGGCCTCGGTCAAGGCTGCGGTTCTGGCGGTGGAAACAGGCCAATCCCTGCTCTTTGACCGGGAGGCTGTGATCGAGGCGGCGAATCGGGCTGGAATCGTCGTGGTCGGGGTCGAGGAGTTGCCGGATGGACTCCTGTCTGTGTAATTTCGCTGTTTCTCGTTGTCGATCATCACTCATCAGGATGAACATCTCATGAAAGCCATGGTTCTGGCTGCAGGATTTGGGACACGTCTGCGGCCCTATACCCTGAAACGTCCCAAACCGCTCTTTCCGGTGCTCGATTCCCCCCTTCTGACCCATACCCTGACGCAGCTCCGCCGGAGCGGGGCAGAGGGCATCGTGGTCAATGCCCATCACCTCCGGGAGCAGATCAGGTCCATGCTCCAGGGGCAGAGGGATGTTCATGTCCAGTTGGAAGAGCTGGAGCTGGGAACCGGGGGCGGCCTGCGCCTGGCGCAAAGCCATTTTGGCGCGGATCCCTTTCTGGCGGTCAATGGCGATATTGTCCATGATCTTGACCTGGCTGCGGTCCATGCGAGCCATTGCGCCTCCGGCGCGGACGTGACCATGGTGCTGCACGATTGCCCGCGTTTCAATAATGTCCGGGTGAATGACGCGGGCAGGGTCGTGGGCTTTTCCGGTCCGGCCGGTGAGGGCGAACGCCTGTTGGCCTTCACCGGGGTGCAGGTCATCAACCCGGCGGTTCTCTCCCTGATCCCCGAGGGCGTTTTCTACAACATCATCGACTGCTATGCCGACTTGCTGAAACGCGGCGGCACAATCCAGTCCCTGGTCGTTTCCGGCCATTTCTGGACCGATATGGGCACCCCGGCGGATTATCTGCAGCTCCATGAGGATATTGTGCTGAAGGGGAGGATGCCCGGATTTTTCCCGGAGCGCGGTGCCTCTCCTTTCTATCTCGCAAAAGACGTGGTGCTCGGCTCCGGGGTCTCGTTTCACGACTGGGTCGCCGTCGGGCACGGGGCCACCATCGGGGAGGGGGCCAGCCTTACCCGGGCCGTGGTCTGGGATGGGGCCAGGGTTGCCCCCGGCGCCATCGTGACCGACAGTATCATTACTGGGGGGAATTAAGGTGTTAACGGATCAGCACAGATTGGCCCTGGGCAGGTTGTTGGCCGCACAGGGTTTTCCCCAGGAGATGCAGGCGGCGGACAGGATGGCCGGGGACGGCTCCGACCGGCAATTCTACCGGTTTGCCGTGGGCGATTTTTCCCTGCTGGCGGTGTTGCCCAGCACCGGCCAACCCCAAGGCATGGCCGAGGCGCGGGCCGCCCATGCAATAGGCTGCCATTTTTTCACCCATGGGGTGCCGGTTCCTCGGATCTACGGCTTTGCCGAGGAGTGCGGTCTTATCCTCTGCGAGGATCTCGGCGACACCAAGCTTCATGATCTGCTCCTCCTGCATGGTGCGGAGGGGGAGGAGGCGGAGGAGGCGGAGGCCTATTACCATCAGGCCCTTGCCGCCCTGGCTCATTTGCAGACCGAGACGCGCCGAGGGTTTCAGCCGGAGTGGTGCTGGGATACCCCCCGTTATGACCGCGCCCTCATGCTGACCAGGGAATCCGGCTATTTCCGGAAGGCCCTGTGCGAGGATTTTTTGGGGATGAGCGACTTGCCCCAAGGGCTTGACCAGGAGTTTGCCTTTCTGGCGGAGCGGGCCATGCAGGAACCCGCCGATTTTATCCTGCACCGCGATTTTCAATCGCGCAACCTCATGATCTGCGAGGGAAAAGTCAGAATTATTGATTTTCAGGGTGCCAGACTGGGGCCGTTGGGGTATGATCTCGCCTCCCTGCTCATCGATCCCTATGCCGGTTTGTCCCCGCCCCGGCAACAGGCCCTTCTCTGCTTCTACCTGGATGCGCTTGCCACTCATATTCCCCTTGACCGGGGACGATTCATTGAGGGATATTACTACATGACCCTGCAGCGCAACCTGCAGATTCTGGGAGCTTTTGCCTTTCTTTCCAAGAATCGGGGGAAAGATTTTTTTCGACAGTTCATCAACCCCGCCGCCGCCACCCTTTACGAGCACCTGGATGCGCCGCAGGGGCGGGATTTCCCCTCGCTGCGCGCTGTGGTGGAACAGGCGCGAACTCTTCTGGAAGCCGTCGTTTGAAAATAACGCCGCATGCGGCAGCACAGCATGGCATGCGGCGCGGGTATTTTCTCGCGGCTTCTTAAAACAACACGGAACCCCATAACTCCCATGCAAACCCGATATCCCATCGTTGCCCTGGTCGGCCGGCCCAATGTCGGCAAATCAAGCCTTTTCAACCGGTTCGCCAAGAGCCGCAAAGCCATTGTCGACCCCACCCCCGGCGTGACCCGTGACCGCCATTATGAGCAGGTGACCATGGAGGAGCGGACTTTTATCCTGGTCGACACCGGCGGCATTGAGGGCGACGGCCGGGAGATGATGGCCGGTTTGATCCGCGAACAGACCATGCAGGCCATGCGGGAGGCGGATGTGATCCTCTTCCTGCTGGACGGCAAGGAGGGGGTGCTGCCGGAAGACTACGAGGTGGCGGATTATCTCCGGCGAACGGAAAAACCGGTGCATTTTTTGGTCAACAAGGTGGACAGCCCGGAGCTTGAACAGAAGCTCATTCCCCAATTTTATGAGCTGGGGGTGGACAGGCTCTGGCCTGTTTCCGCGGCGCACGGTTATGGGGTCAAGCCGTTTTTTGAGGCCCTGCTCGAAACCCTGCCGGTTTTTCCCGAATCCGAAGACATCCCGCCGGAAACCATCAGTCTGGCCTGCCTGGGGCGGCCCAATGTGGGCAAGTCTTCCCTGATCAACCGGCTGCTGGGCGAAGAGCGCATGGTGGTCTCGGATATTCCCGGCACCACCAGGGATTCGGTGGACACCCTGCTTACCGTTGGCAAGCAGCCGTACCTGCTCATCGACACGGCGGGGATCCGGCGCAAAGGCAAGGTGCAGGAGAAGCTCGAGAAATTCAGCGTGCTCCAGGCCCTGGGCGCCCTGGAACGCTGCGATATAGTGCTGATCCTCATAGATGCGGGGGAGGGGATCACCGAGCAGGACACCAAGGTGCTGGGCTATGCCTTTGAACGGGGCAGGGCCTGTATGATCGTGGTGAACAAATGGGATCTGCTCCACGGCGATGCGAAGCGGCAGAAACAGTTGATGGAGGAGATTGCCCGGGCCACGAGCTTTGTCGAATATGCCCCGGTGCTCAAGATCTCCGCCCTTACCGGCGCAGGGGTGAAGCAGTTGCTGCCCACGGTGGCGAAGATCTACAAACAGTATTGCGGCTCCTTTTCAACCGGCAAGATCAACCGGATTCTGCAGGATGCGCTGGAGGGGCATAATCCGCCCATGCACAAGGGGAGGCGCCTCAAGCTCTACTACACGACCCAGATTTCCACCAAGCCCCCCACCTTTATCGTTTTTGCCAACTATCCCAAGGGGGTGCATTTCTCCTACCTCCGCTATCTGCTCAACCAGTTCAGGGCCGGGCTCAAGCTGGACGCCATCCCCATCAAGATTATCCTGAAGGAACGGCAACGCAAAGAATATGGCTAATGACCCTAAAGAGGAGAGGCTTTTTCCTTTACGCTCTGATGGGCCGGGCGTGTATGCGGCTTTTGCCGCCTTGGCCGAGGAATCCGGTTATGCCCGGCATCTTGCGCAACAGGAAAAGTCTTGGGAACTGTATCTCGTCTGCCTTGCCGAAGATCTCGCCTCTTTTCTTGCCGCATATCCCGCGGCAGACACACTCATTCCGCCCCAACCAGCCGGTCGCGCCCGCGACCTCCCCGCCGCAGCCGGTCTTGAGGCCGTGCGCACCTTCAGGCCGCTTGGTCTGTCGTTCACCATTTTTTTCTCTCTGCTAAAATGCGCCCGTCAGGTTTTTTTCCTCTGTTTGTCAGAGGGGAACCGCGAGCAGGTTCGGGCCGGATGCGCACTTTTTTTCGACCGGATGGAAGCCGCTGCCGTCAGTCAGTGGGTCAAGGAGGAAAGTGGTTCTGTCCTGCACAGGCTTCGCAAGGCGCGGCAGTATATTCTCAACGAAAAAAGGCGCTATGCCGCGGTGTTTTCGCGGATGGCCGAGCCGGCTTTTATCGTGGATCGGGAGCGTTGCCTGGTGGATGTCAATGACGCCTTTGAGGATTTTTTCAAGGTGCGCGGGGAGACGCTGATCGGCAAATCCTGCGATGTGGTCTTGGGGCATGCGGTCTGCGAAGCCTGTCTGCTGGAAAAAGTGCTGTCCGAACAGGGTTCCTTTTCCAGTATCGAGATTGCTATTCCGGTTGCCGGGGAAACCCGGACGGTGCTGATGAGCGGCACCTCCCTGGGGTTTGTGAACGGGGAAGATTCCGGCGGTATTGTGGTGCTGCAGGATATCACCGAGCAGCGGCGCATTGAGCTGGCCCTTCAGGCAAGCGAGGAACAGTTCCGGACCCTGGTTGAGAATATTCCCGATGTTGCCTGGCGAGCGGATGCAGAGGGGGGGCTGGTCTATGTCAGCCCCAAGGTGAAACGGATCTGCGGGTACGAGCCGGAGGATCTGCTCGGGCAGAGCAGATTCAGCCACGTTCATCCCGAGGATGTTGACGAGGTCCGCAAGCGGTATGGCCTGCTCTTTAGCAAGGAGCGGGATTTTAATCTCCATTACCGGTTGCGTCATAAAAAAGGGAAATGGCTCTGGGTGCATGACCGGGCCCAGGCTGTTGGCGGCTATGCCACCGGGGTTTTCTCCGATGTCACCAAGCTGCGCAAGATGGAGGATGAGCTCAAGGAGTACCGGGTCTGGCTGGAGGAGATGGTGGACGAGAGAACCCAGGAGGCCGAGGCGGTGAACCGGCAACTGCTGCTGGAGGTGGCCGAGCGCCAGCAGGCGCAGCAGGAACTGGAACGGGTGGCGGCGCGCCTCCGGCACTCCAACGCCGAACTGGAGCAGTTCGCCCATGTGGCTTCCCACGATATGAAAGAGCCGCTCCTACTGATCGTCTCCTTTGCCGAGCGGCTGCTGGCCAAATGGCCCGAGAAATTCGACGGCAAGGCAGGTGAATTTCTCGGGCGCATTCTCAAGGCCGGACACCAGTTGCAGGAGCTGATGGACAATATCCTGCAACTTTCCAAGGTGCGCAACTGCCATCACCCTTTCGGATCGGTTGACCTGGATGATCTCCTGCGTGAGGTGATGGATGATTTTGAGGAGAAAACCCGGCAGATGGGGGGAACCATCGGCCTGGGAACTTTTGCGGCCATTGAGGGAGACAGAACCCAACTCCGGCAGCTTTTCCAGAATCTCATTGCCAACGCCTTGAAATACCGGCAGAAAAGCATTCCTCCCCTGGTCGAGGTAAAAGGCAGAATGCTGCCGGGCAAAATCTATGAAATAACGGTGCAGGATAACGGCATCGGCTTTGAGGAAAAGCATGCGGAGCGGATTTTTCAGCCCTTTGTCCGGCTGCACGGTCGGCATGAGTACGACGGAACCGGGATCGGCTTGGCAACCTGCGAAAAAATCGTCGCCCGGCACGGCGGAAGGATTATCGCCAAAAGCAGACCCGGTGAGGGCTCGATTTTTATTGTTCAACTGCCCCTTTTTCAGTCTAAGCGCCTGTAGCGATCCGCAGTTTCCTTCTGCCGTCGGCCTTTTCCCAGGGATGGGTGGCAATGCCGGGATATCCTTCCCTTTTTTTCTCGTAAAAAGTACTTCCTCCCACGCCCCTCTTTGGGTATGATGTACCATATATTGTGGTGGCGTATGCGAGCGATGCGCCATATCGTGTTTTATTTCCGTTACAATCATGACATTTACCCAAGGGGTGCCCGATGGATTTACCGATCAGTTTTGATGAAGCGCTGAAGGAATGGGAGCGTTTTGAAGAGTATCTTGTGCAGGCCAGGTATGCTATCCGCAACAATAAAACCGGGGTGCCCATGGAAAAGGACATGACCCAGGTGCTGTTGCGCGTCAGCAAGCAGTTCAAGCATCCTGCGGTCGCCAAGGCCCTGATCCACGGCACCATCATTACTGCCACCCCTTTTCTGATGAACGGCGGCAACCCCTATACCCGGCGGGCCGGGTATTATTCCTGCTATCCCCTGGGCGACGTGGAAGACTCCACCGACGCGATCTTCGACATGGAGCGCGATCTGGTCAGCATCTTCCAGCATGCGGGCGGCGGCGGCATCGACGTGACCAAGATCCGGCCCAAGGGCACCATTGTGGATAACGGCCAGGGCCTTGCCTCCGGCCCGGTTTCCTTTGCCAAGGGGTTTTCCCATCTTTCCGAGCGCATCAGCCAGGGCGGCAAGCGGCGGGGCGCCCTGATGATTCAGGCGGACTGGGATATCAAGGACGTCAAGGAGTTCATCTCCTTCAAGGGGGATAATCCCGGCCGCTACACCGGCTGCAACATCTCGCTCAACGTGACCAACGAGAAGTTCTGGGACGATGAGGAGCTTACCAATCTGGTGGCCGAGTACATCTGGAAATCCGGTGACCCCGGCCTGCTCTTCACCCAAAAAAGCCTGGCCAACACCCCGGTGCCAGCCAAATACAATCCGATCTTCTCCAATCCCTGCGGAGAATATCTTTCCACCAAGGATACTGCCTGCAATCTGCTCACCGTCTGCCTGTCCAAGTGTCTCCAGGAGGACAAGGGCAAGTTTTTCGACGGGGTGTTCGAGGCGGCCAGGCTTGCGGCCATTGCCGGCAACGAAATCCTTGATCTGGGCGGCTTCCCCCCCATTGAGCGGATCAAGGCCAATACCCTCAAGTTCAGGCCCATCGGCATAGGTTTTACCGGGTTGCATCACGCCATGAACCATTTCGGCGTTTCCTATGCCGATGAGCACGAGGCCCCGCTTTTTGCCAAGGCGACCCAGTTGGTCCTGATGCTGGGCTCCATGCAGGGCAGTCTTGATTATGCCGATTTCATCAAAAAGGAAGGCAAGCAGAAAAAGCTCACCCCCCAGGAATGGAACATGCCCTATGTCGACAAGATCGACAGCGAGGCCATTGCCTTCATCGAATCGGACATGCCCAACAAGGCTCAGTGGCGCAAGCGGACCAGCGAGATATTCACCACCCTGCGCAAGCTCGGCGGGCTGTACAATTCGGTGACCACCTCCCAGGCTCCCACCGGGTCCATCTCCCAGTTGATGCGGGTGGCCTGCACCGGGGTGGAGCCCTATTTCTCCATGATCCAGCGCCGCAAGGTCAAGGATGTGGATGATTCCTGGAAGGAGTTCATCCTGGTGCCCCTGGAGTTTTACCAGTACGAGGAAGAGAAGCTGGAGTGGGTTGCCGAGCAGACCGCGCACAAGATCGAGCCGTACCAGCAGATCCGGATTCTTGAGGCGTGCCAGGCCTTCAACCATACCGCGGTTTCCAAGACCATCAACCTGCCCGCCGACACCACGGTGGCTGATATCAAAAAGATCCTGCAATATGCCCGGAAGAGCAACCTCAAGGGCATCACCATGTTCCGCGATTCTTCCATGGAAGGGGTGTTGAGCGATCACGGCGGCAAGGTTGAGGCGACCTGCGAATTCTGCGACATGGACGTGCGCAGCGGCTCCACCTACAAGTTCCGTGGGCCTGCCCCGCTGTATATCACGGCCAACAAGGGCGGCCAGGGGCATGTGCGCGAGGTGTTCCTCAACACCACCAAGTCCGGCTCCACTCTGCACGGGATGAGCGAGGCCCTGGGGAGGGTCATTTCCGTGGCGCTCCAGCACGATTACCGGCTGGTGGGCAAGATCGCCCGGACCCTGGAGGATATCTCCTCGGACGGCGCCTGGATCAGCGCCTCGCTGGGCAGGGTCTATTCAATCCCCGCCGCCTTGGCCAAGGTGCTTGACAAGAGCGGCGAAGGCGAGGTGGAGCAGGATCCCGAACCCTATGCCGAGCCGTCCTCCTATGCCTCTTGCCCGGCTTGCGGCAAGATCAGCCTGCGGCGCAGCGGCGGCTGCAACCAGTGCGTGAGTTGCGGGTATTCCTCCTGTTGACGAACGAAAAAGAGGGCGGTTACATGCAATCAGGCCCGCAGCAGGGCAGATACAGCAAGGCGGTCATGGCTTTCATGGCCGTCTTGTTTTTTTTCATGGTGCTGGGCGACATCATCATTGCCCGGCATCAACGGAATTTTTTGTTTTCCAGGGCGGAAGAACAAGTCCGCCGGGATCTCCAACTGATGGCGGTCAATTTTCTTGAGCCGTCCCTCAAGTATGACTACGATTGGATAAACGGATTCGTCCGGCGCTGGGGCGAGGAGCATCCCGAGGTGGTGCGCCTGGCCGCCATCGACCCTGAGGGCAGGGATCTTTTTGCTTTCAGCCGTCCGGGCGAAGGGGAAAAAGTCTTTCTGGTCGAAGAGAAGGTGCACTTTCAGGGCAAGAAGCTGCTGAGCCTGCAGATGGTGGCTTCCTCCGGCGAGGTGGATGCTCTTTTGCGCAAGCTCCACTGGCAGTTGGGGCTTGCCTCGTTTTTCCTCACGGCGATCGCCGGAATTGCCCTGTGGTTCACTCTGAGGCGTATTGCCTTTGCTCCCCTGGAAAAAGAGATCGGTCTGCGCCTGGAGACGGAGCAGAAACTTGCCGCGGCCCACCACCGGCTTGAGGAACGGGTGCGCGAACGGACCGCCGACCTGGAGGACGCCAATCTCTTGCTACAGAAAGAGGTTGCGGTGCGTCACGCCGCGGAAGAGCAGTTTGCCAGGCTGCACCGGGAGTACGAGCTGATCCTGAAATCCGCCGGGGAGGGAATCTATGGCTTGGACACCGAGGGGCGCATAACCTTTGTCAACTTGGCGGGATTGCAGATCCTTGGGTATGATGAGGCGGAATTGATCGGCAAGCATCTGCACGATTTTCCCCATCATGTGCGCTGGGACGGCGAACCGCATGGCCGGGAGGATTGCCCGGTGTGCGCGGCCTATGGCCAGGGGAGAAAAAATCGCGGGGGGGAAAGCTATTTTGCCAGAAAAGGCGGCGCTGTTTTTCCGGTGGAGTTTGTCTGCACCCCCCTTGTGGAAGGCGAAACGGTCATGGGTACGGTTGTGGTGTTTGAAGATATTACCGTGCGCAAGCAGGCTGAACGCGATCTGCTCGCCCTGACCGAAACCCTGGAGCGGCGGGTCATGGAACGTACCGCCCGTCTGGACGCCGCCAACCTGGAATTGCGGGAAACCCTGGGGCAGTTGGAACAGACCCAGGCGCAGTTGGTGCAATCCGGGAAGATGGCGGCCTTGGGGGATCTGGTGGCGGGGGTTGCCCATGAGATCAACACCCCGGTGGGTGTGGGCGTAACCGCGGCGTCGCATCTGGAGAACAAGACCAGGGAGATTGTGGCCCTCTACGGGGAAGGGCGGATGAAACGCGGTGATCTTGACCGGTATCTTGCCCTTTGCCAGGATGCGGCGAGTCTGATCTTTTCCAATCTTCACCGGGCCGCGGAACTCATCCGCAGCTTCAAGCAGGTGGCGGTGGATCAGTCCGGGGAGGGGCGCAGGACATTTCGGGTCAAGGAATACCTGGCCGAGGTCTGCCTGAGCCTGAGGCCGGTTTTAAAGAACACCGGTCATCGCCTGGAGATCTCCTGTCCCGAGGATCTGGAGCTGAACAGCTATCCCGGGGCCTTTTCCCAGATCGTCACCAACTTCATCACCAACTCGCTGACCCATGCCTACGATGGGGATCAGGCCGGCGTTCTGCTCGTGGAAATAGGGCTGGAGGGGGGCAATGTCCGGTTTTGCTACAGCGATGACGGCAAGGGCATGACCGAAGATCTGGTCAGCCACGCCTTTGATCCATTTTTTACGACAAATAGGGAAAAAGGGGGGAGCGGTTTAGGGCTGCATATCGTATATAATCTTGTGACCCAGAAATTATTGGGGTCAATTACCTGTGAAAGCAAGCCAGGAAAGGGAACATCCTTTGTTCTGCTTTTCCCGGCCGCCATACCTGGGGGGGTATCGCATGGTGGAGTCACATGAGGCGGTTTTTTTTGCGGATGAGCCGGAGGGGCCTGGTTCTTCCGGGCAACAGCCCGGGGCCAACGGCACCTGGAAGGTGCTGGTGGTTGACGACGAGGAAGAGGTGCATGCCGTCACCAAATTGGTTCTTGCCGACTTTTCCTACGAGAACAAAAGGCTGCTCTTTCTGCACGCCTATTCCGGGAGGGAGGCCAGGGAACTCATTGCCGAGCATCCCGACACCGCCATCATTTTTCTTGACGTGGTCATGGAAAAAAATGATGCCGGACTCGATGTGGTCCGCCATATCCGGGAGGAGCTGAAAAATTCCTTTGTCCGGATCATCCTGCGCACCGGCCAGCCCGGCCAGGCGCCGGCGGAGAAGGTGATCATTGAGTATGACATCAATGATTACAAGGAGAAAACCGAGCTTACCGCCCAGAAGCTCTTCACCACCATGGTGGCTTCCCTGCGCTCCTACCGGGACATCCTTACCATCGAAGCCAACCGCAAGGGGTTGGAAAAGATCATCGATGCGGCCACCTCCATCTGCCGCCTCCGTTCGGTCACCAATCTGGCCAGCGGGGTTCTTACCCAACTGGTCGCCATCCTCCATCTCAGTGAAAACGCCCTTTATTGCCGGACTTCCGGGATCGCGGTGGCCAATATCCAGGGCAGTTTCAAGATGCTTGCCGCCACCGGGGTCTACGAATCGTATCTCGATGCCGAGGTTGGGGGAGATTTGCCGGCCAAGGTTCTTGCCTATGTCCAGCAGGCCACGGCGCTCAAGCAATCCATCTGCCAGGACAACCGGTACATCGGGTATTTTTGCAGTGAGCGCGGGGAGGAAACGGTTATCTATCTCGAGGGCTGGCGCGATCTCAGCGAGCTTGACCGCAGGATGATCGAGGTTTTTTGCGGCAACGTCCAGGTGGCCTACGAAAATGTGCTTTTAACCCAGGAAATTGAGGGAACCCAGAAGGAGATCATCTATACCCTGGGCCAGCTTGCCGAGATGCGTTCCCTTGAGACCGGCAACCATGTCCATCGGGTGGCGGAATACAGCCGGCTGCTCGCGGAAAAACATGGCATGAGCCCGCGGGAGGTGGAGGTGATCCGTCTTGCCTCCTCCATGCATGATGTCGGCAAAGTCGCCATCCCCGATGCCATTCTCAACAAAACCGGGCCGCTCACCGCTGCCGAGTTTGAGATTATGAAGACCCATACCAGCCGGGCCCAGGAGATGCTGGGTCTTTCCGACCGGGAGGTTGTCAAGGCCGCGATCGTCATTGCCATGCAGCATCACGAAAAGTTTGACGGCAGCGGGTATCCCAAGGGCTTGAAAGGGGAGGATATCCACATCAGCGCCAGAATCACCGCCCTTGCCGATGTCTTTGACGCCCTGGGCAGTGACCGTACTTACCGGCAGGCCTGGGAGATGGAGGCTATCCTTGATCTTATCCGCGCGGAACGCGGCGTGCATTTCGACCCGATTCTGGTGGATCTCTTTTTTGAAAATATAGACACGATCCTGGCCATCAGAGCCAACCTGGCCGGCTAGCCCTCGTGCGCCTTCAAGGCGTCGGCGATGAGCGGCCAGGTTGTGCGCAGCGCTTCCCGATTGGTAAAGGGGATGGTGAGGTGTACCTGGTCCTGTTCAAAGGAGGGTGAATGATTGAGGGCCACCCCGTTGGGCAGCTTGAGCGCGGCGGTAAAGGCGCGGAATTCCTGTTCCGCCTCGGTGAGGTTCGGGAAGCGTTGTTCTGTGAGCCACTGCATGAGCCGGGCTGTTTTTTGGGGAATGTTGGTCTCCTGCGGGTCAAGGATTTCCCGGACCTCGGGCTGGCTGAGCAGGGCCATGACCGAGGTGTTGTGCCTGGCTGCCAGCTCCCGGCAGGAAATGGTGATTTTTTTTTGGTTGCTGACGCTGAGGCTCAGAATCTCCATGACCTCATAGAGGGAGAGGCGGTCGGTGAAGTTCAGGGCCAGCAATTCCCTGGCCACCCCTTCATGCAATCGGCCTTCGTGGAGCGCGGTGAGCAGGTGTTCTTCAAGCCGCAGCAGCGGCAACAGGCTGTGCAGATGATGGCGGTGGGGTTCCAGTCCCAGAACGGGGAGAAACCTTTGGGCCGCCTCGTTCTCATCCAGGTGGGCGAGGATCTTTTGGAAAAAGATCGCCTGCTCGACCACGGAAATGTCGCCCCGGAGCACGGTGTCTTCCAGATTGATGGCCAGGGTTTCCGCGGGCAGGGTATCCGCCGGCAGAACCAGGCAGATGGTCGAGATGGAGTGCAGGGTTTGCTGGGCCGCCAGCAGCCGTCTGCGGCCCGTGACGATCTCCATGCTGGTTCGCCCCTGTTCCCTGAGGATGGGCGGGTGGAGAATCCCGGCTCGGGCAACGGAATCCAGCAGCGCAGGGCTTGGTTCCCGTGCTTCTTCCGGGGTCAGGCTGTTGCTGAAATCCTGAAAATTGATGTGGTGCAGGTTGACGAGGCTTGAACGGAAGGTCGGCGGCATGGGTATTCTCATTGGCAACGGGCGGAGGTTTTTCGAGTGTCGTGGTTGCTTGACTCTATGGGAAAAAAGGCCCATCTTGTCAATGAAAACCTGTAGGCTCTTTTCAAGAGGGGCAACGTGAAAGTAACCATCATCGCGGCCAGCACCATCTGCGGACGCATCGGCCCCGGCCTTACCGGCAGCCCGCTTGATCGCGGGTTGCTCGAAAGGATGCGGGCGGCAAGCGATGCCAGCCTGTTGGGCGCGGAAACCTTGCGCCAGGGCGATCCGGAGATGCGGGGGCCGGAGGGGGTTCTTTTGCCCCACCGGATCAGGGGGTTCATCACCGAGTCCGGCGATATTCCCGTGGTGGGGAAAAAAGTTTTCCAGCACGGGGAGCCTCCCCTTATCTTTACCGGGTCGGCAACGGCTGCCGGCTTGCGGCACAGGCTGGGTGCGCTGGCCCAGGTCGTCCCCCTGCCGTCTGCATCCGGAGGGGGGCTTTCCCTGGCCGCGGCCCTTGCCCATCTGGCACAACTCGGCGCGGCCTCGGTGCTGATCGAGGGCGGCGGCGGGTTGAACTTCGCCTGCCTGCGGCAAGGGGTTGTCGATGAGATTCTCCTCACCCTGACCCCGAAGATTTCCGGAGCTCAGGGGGCACCCTCCCTGTGTGGCGGCCCTGAGCCGCTGGGGGAGCCGTTTCTGCCGCTGGCCCTGGTTTCGTGCGAGGCAGCACCAACCGGGGAAGTCTTTTTGAAATACCGGGTAGGCAAAGGAGAATGACCATGCAGCAGGAACTGGCGATCTTATATTCCGGAGGGACGGATTCCCTCGCCCTCTATGCCCTGGCCAGCGCCGGTCATCATCCCGGCCTGCCCAGGCCGGTGCGCATCCATCTCCTCCACATGCTCAACGGCATGGGCCGCTTTGCCGATTTTCCCAGAAACCGTTTTCTGGCCGCGCACAAAATCCTGCTGGCCAATGCCTCCGATCCCAAGAAGATTCCGGAGGCCGAAATGGTGGAGCTTGACATGGGCCGGATGTTTCAGGGGCTGTGGCTCGACCGTTATGAGGAAATGATGCCCCGCTACAACGGGAAAAATCTTGTCTGCGTGGCCTGTAAACTCGGGATGCACGCCCGGGCCATCGTCTATTGCCATGAGCATTTCGTCCCCCATTTCGTGGCCGGCTATACCAAGAAGCAGGGGCATTACCCCGAGCAGACCCCGGTTTTCATGGAAAAGATCCGGGAGCTGTCGGCCCGGTTCGGGATCAACACCACCTTCCCGGTCTACGAGGATTTTGACGACCAGATGATCACCCGGCATGTGCTGGAGGATTTCGGCCTGCCCTCCACGGGCGGGGGCGAGCGGAAATGTCTATTCTGCCAGACCCTGACCACGGCAACGGAAAAGGAGATCGGTCAGTACCTCGACGACATGCTCCCCCTGGTTGGCGAGTATATTGAGCATCGCCTGGCCGGTCGGGTCCGCGAGGCGGCTCTCTGTTTTCCTCCCGGCAACCGGCGCGTATAGCGCTCGGGCGATCGATCTGCCAAAATCAGGGCAATACTCCGCCCGGTTCGCGGTAACGGGCGCAAGATATTTTGCGGCCTTGTGTTGTTTTTTCTTGTTGTTCTCCTGCGTTATCCCGTGTTCACCCCTCCTGGTCAAATTACATTGCGCCCCTTTCCTGGTGGCGCAGAGCCCCTTGGCCTTGCTTTTATCACGCGAATTCATCCCTTTGCTTGTTTTGTTGGGGCCTGGCACCCAATTTGCTTCTTGTAACCGCAATATGCTGCCTATATCGCCTCTGTCATGGGGCCAGGAAAGGGGAAGAGTAACCGTTCATTTTTTATAAGGAGGAGAAAAAGGCTATGAAAAAATCCCGTGTATTCTCGGCAATGCTGGTTGCGTCGGCTGTGGTGGTCGGCGGATCGGCCTATGCCGGTGAGGCGCACAAGGCGATCACCGGTCCTTTTGCCACGCCCATGGATGTGACCAAGAAATGTCTCGAGTGCCATGCGGACGCGGCAACGGACATCATGAAAACCACCCACTGGACCTGGGCCAGCGAGCAGGAGATCTCCGGCAAGAAGGGCAAGGTCGCGCTGGGCAAGAAAAACGCCATCAATAATTTTTGCATCTCCGTTGATTCCAACTGGCCCCGTTGCACGAGTTGCCATATCAGCTACGGTTGGAAGGATGCCACCTTCGATTTCACCGACAAGAACAAGGTGGATTGCCTGGTCTGCCATGACACCACCGGCACCTACAAGAAAGCGCCTCCCGCCGCCGGCATGCCCTTTGGCTTCACCGGCAACCCGGAGTTGGACGCCAAACCCGTTAATCTGGTGGCCGTGGCCCAGGGCGTCGGCAAGCCTGCCAAGAAAAATTGCGTGTCCTGCCATGGCTTTGGCGGCGGCGGCAACAACGTCAAGCACGGGGATATCGATTCGTCCATGGTCAATCCCACCAAGGCCATTGACGTGCACATGGGCTCCGACGGCCTGAATTTTCAGTGCACCGAGTGCCACACCACCCAGAAGCATGAGATCAAGGGCAACTCCATGATCGTCACGCCCGGCGGCAAGAATCATCTGGAGTGCACCCAGTGTCATGACGCCAAGCCCCACAAGAATGCCAAGCTGAACACGCATACCGCCACCGTGGCCTGCCAGACCTGCCATATCCCCACCTTTGCCAAGGCCATGCCCACCAAGGTGGAGTGGGATTGGTCCACAGCCGGTCAGGACATCAAGGTGGACGAGCAGGTGTTCGGCACGGAGAAACGCGACGGCTACGACAAGAAGAAAGGCCATTTCAAGTGGGAGAAAGACGTGAAGCCCACCTATAAATGGTACAACGGTAACGCCACCGTCTATCTGCGCGGCGAGAAGATCGATCCGTCCAAGGTCACCGAGTTGAATGCGCCTACGGGCAGCATCAAGGACAAGACCGCCAAGATCTATCCCTTCAAGGTGCATACCGGAAAGCAGATCTACGATAAGGAAAACAAGTACTTCCTGACTCCCAAGGTCTGGCCGACCAACAAGGAAGACAAGGATGCCTACTGGAAGAATTTTGACTGGAACAAGGCGGCCAGGGCCGGCAGCGAGGCCTCCGGGTTGGCATACAGCGGCAGCTACGATTTTGCCCCCACCGTCATGTACTGGCGGATCAACCACATGGTTGCCCCGGCAAGCCAGGCCCTGAAGTGCAACGACTGCCACGCCGCAAAAGGCCGTCTCGATTGGAAGGCTCTCGGCTACAAGGGCGATCCCATGAAAACAAAAGGCGCTGCCAGGATGAAGAAGTAATATTCCTGGTTTCCGCACCCTCCCTAAGCCCCCTTCTTCTTCCGAGGAAGGGGGCTTTTTTTTAGTTTTTTCCCCATTGGCACGCAGCCGAGCACCGGAGAGGCTGCCGAAAAAGGGCTTTGCGCTGTGTGAGGCGTTAGCCGAGTGTGTAAACCCCCGGCAGCATCGAGGAGTACCCCATGCGGGCCATACACTCCGGGTATCCCGCCTGTGGCGGGACAAGTGTCGGGGTGCCCTTTTTGGGGTTCGTTTCTTTGGGCAAGCAATGGAGAGGCTTTTTAGTCCGCTCGTGAGGATCGGGGAGGAAAGGCTGGTAATGCTTTAAGCCAAGGGCTTCCTGCGGCGGCGTATCCAGAAGATATAGCCGTAGATGAGCAGGTTCACCGCCACCAACCCCAGGCCCAGCAAATAACGCAGCGCAATGGTCAGGTTCTCGGGATAGAGAATCAGGCCGATGTAATGCTCGATGAATCCTCCCGCATAGCCTGCCTCGCCGCCTCTTTCCCGCAGAAAATTTTCCAGCGGCGTAAGCGGGCAGATCCAATCCGCCAACTCGATCGCCACCCCCCAAAACACTGCGCCAAGATGCAGCCACAGCAGGGAAGGGCGGCGCAGCACCAGCAAGCCTCCCAAAACGGCAAAAAGCGTGAAGGCGAGATGGAGCAGGAGGACGCAGTCGGCGGCTATGCGGTAGATCATTGGCTGGGGCTGATTTCGTCTTAGGGATCAAGGAAGGTGGCCGCAGGGGGCGATCCCGCGCGGGTAATTTGCCCTGGAGAGGAAGAGCGAAGGGGGCACTGATGACAGTGCAATCCGTGTGCCCCCTTGGCCTGGTGCGGTTACGAATGGTACTTGAAAGAAAGCGAAACCCTGGCCCGGTAGGCGGTCACCTTGCCGTTTTCAATCTTCATGTCCAGCTTGATGACCTCGGCGACCCGGAGATCCTTCAGGCTCTTGCTCGCCGTGTCGATTGCCGTTTGGGCCGCCGCTTCCCATGATTCGGTGCTGGTGCCCACCACTTCGATGATTTTGTAGACGCTTCCTGACATGGTTGTCTCCTCTGTTGGGGGTTATGAAAAGACTTCCCGCACTTTCACCTGTTGATGCCTGCTTCTTTGTAAGTACCACGGTGATGAGTGGTGCTGTCAACTGTATTTGCCTGAAACCGCAGCGAGCAACCGGCAGGTCATTTTCCAACCTTGAGGCCAAACATCCCCTGGAGCGCTGCGGGCAGATCCGCGGGCAGGACCACGGTCTTGGCGTTTCCGGAAAGACCCAGCTCCTGCAAGGCGCCAATATATTTCTCGCCCAGCAGGTAGAGGGCAGGCAACTGCTCGTTGCCGATACCTTGTTGCACCAGGGCCAGGGCATCCTTGGTGGCTTGCGCCAGAACGACCCGGGCTTCGGCGTCCCTTCGCGATGCTTCCAGGCCGCCCTCCGCCTCCAGGATGGCTTTCTGCTTCTGGCCTTCCGCCGTCAGAATAGCGGCCTGTTTTTCGCCTTCGGCCTCGGTGATGGCCGCCCTACGGATTCGCTCCGCCGCGGCCTGCCGCTCCATGGAGGCCTGCATGGTCGCCGATGGTTTGATGTCCTGAATCTCGATACTCTTGACCGTCAAGCCCCAATCCTCAAGATCATTGGCAATGGCCTGGATAAGTTTCACCTTGATCTGCTCCCGGGAGCTGAGGGCGTCATCCAGGTCCATCTGGCCGATAATGGCCCGCAGGTTGGTCATGATCAGATTCTTGGTGGCGTGTTCGTAGAAATCGATGCCGAATATGGCCTTGTGCGGGGTGTGGATGTTGATAAAGGCGATGGCGTTGGTGATGATCACCGCATTGTCCCGGGTGATGACCTCCTGGCTGGGGATATCCAGGGAGATGTCCTTTCTGGTCACCTTGGCGGCAATGGTGTCGATATACGGGATGATCAGGTTCAGGCCCGGCGTCAGCGTCGTATGGTATTTGCCGAGCCGCATGATGACAAACTCATACCCCTGCGGCACGATCTTGACCCCGTTGGCAATGGTCACAAACACAAGAACCAGAATGGCAACGACGATAATGAGTCCCACATCCATATAATATTCCTCCAGGTGAAGATTAAACTCCGTTACAGCACTTTTTTTACTTTGAGAACCCGTTCTCCCTGGTCTGAAACGAGAATTGCGATAACCCGAACCCGGTTGCCTGTTTCAATGGGTTCGTCGGCCAGATACATCCACGATTCCTCCCCCAGCACCGGGACGGAAAACGCCACCCGGCCATGCTCTCCCGGAACCAGGGCCCGGGTGGCGGCAATTCCCATCTGGCCGATGGCTGTCTGGTCATCAGCCAGCAGGGTTTTGGTTTTTTTTCGTGGCACGAAGAAACGGAACCAGAAAAAGGTAAACCCGAGACTGGACGCGGAAAAAACCAGTAATTGCCACTTCAGCGAAACGTCCGGGAGCGCGGCCAGCAGCAGACCGGTCACCACCGCCCCCAGGCCGAACCAGAAAATAGTGAACGAGGGCACCACGATTTCCATGAGTATCAGAATAATTCCCAGGACAATCCAGTGCCACCAGAGGATGTTTTCCATTGTCCTTCCTTGTTGTAGATTTTTGAAAAATTCGAGCCTATTATGGGGGGTATTACGTTTGAATTCAACGGCCTGCGCGGCTTTTTGCGCAGGCCGTTGAATGATGGGTTAGGCGCAAGTTCTCAATCAGCACGTTCTGTATTTTCCTCGAGTGCTATTTGATTTTAAGCTGCTCCAATTTTCCTCCCGGGCCTTCCCATTCCTTCGCAATCTGTAAAGCAACTTCTTTGGGAAATATGTCTGAAACCATGATCCAGTCGTATTCATCCAAAGTCGCTAGCAACTTTGCGTTGTGCTCAACTACCTCGGGCGTAACCGTTTCCGGTGTTTTAAGTCCTCCTAGGGGAAGTTCCTCCTCTGAGTATTCCTCTAGCCCATTAAGGCTCCTGCCAATCTTTAGATAGCATGAACCAGGGACAGTAATCATTCGAATACTAAAAATATTTGGGTCGAGAAACTTGGGGAATCGTGATTTAAGCATTGGCAGAGCATCGTCGATGGCAGCAGCTAGAGCAGGGGAGACGGGATATTTCTGCGTGATATCAATCAATGCACGGATTGCTAGTTTCGGTGGTACATAAAAAAATTCTCTTCTCTTATTAACGCGATAATCAGAGAAGTATGCGTGAACTTCTTTTTCAGCCTCCTCTACGTCATTAACGAGAGTGTCGTACAAGACAATAAAATCGGTCGGGACGCCTGTAGCTGAAGAAATATTGCGAGCTCGTCTCTCCGAGGTGCCTTCGGTTAGCCCAATCTTGACCATATTGGGAAATGCTGGGTTCAGCAGAACATAGATGAAGCCATTGGCCATTATGATTTCCTGTTGATACTTGAGTTCTGTATATGGCGCCCAACAATATTATTATTGAGCTAGCCCGTAGCCCGTAGGATGCGGTGAGGAACGAACCGCATCGATCGTGCACCGCTCGGGTTATTCACCACCACAAACACCGCTGCTCGGTTCGCTCGCCCAATCCTCGGGACACAAACCTTTCCTGACGTAATCATGAAAACTCGAGTAAGGCCATGCCTTGACCTGCTCAACCCAGCCGTGTTTTACCGGATTCCAATGAATATACTCGACATGGCGCTCAAAATCGACTTCATCCCGAAGCAAATGCTCCCAATAGCGCCGTTGCCAAATTCCCCGCTCTCCCCTGTTTATGCGGCTCGATGATCTTCTTTCGGTGGCCGGCAAAGCGCGGGAGAATCCGGCCTTGATCAATGCCCACCTTGTTTTAAAATCGGCGTCCCCATGCGGCAAGGTGAATATGCAATGGAGATGCTCTGGAAGAACCACTATGGCATCGATGGAAAACGGATGCGACCGTTTCACTTTCGAGAACGACTGCCGGAGTAAATCGATATTTTCCGTGAGAGTCCGATTGCCCCGGCGTTCGGCACAGTTGACGGTGAAAAAATACGAGCCACCAGTGATCTTTGGCCGCCGATATTCAACCATAGGTGTCCGAGGTTGTTGATTGTGTGGGGAACTCGATCGATGCGGTTCGTCCCTCACCGCATCCTACGGGCTACGGGCTGATTTTTAAAGGCATGGAAAACCGAGTCGCCTTGTTTTTGCACACCATGAGCAATTACTACTTTCCGGCTTTGAAGCAAGGTCTCCGGTAAAAAATCGACGAAAATTCTGAAAAGGGCTGTCTTGCCAGATCCCTTCGTGCCAGGCACGAGATCTACTCTGTCATAAAAAAATGTCGCTGAAAGCAGATGTATCTACGCGCGCGCTATAAAGTAGATCATCAAATTCAGCGACAGAAGAGCCAAGGTTAAGATTTTGGAGAAGGGGTTGCAGAGTTGTATGAGGATGCACCATTTTGTGATCGTCCTTTGGTGAATTCTGGGGACACCGTACTTAATTCCAGTTTTGAAAAAAGAGCGGTTCCGGTAATTTTTCCGTTGGTTCCACCAGTTAGTGATTCTATGTGGCATGGGATTGAAAGGCAAGGAGAAAATCGGTCGAGACCCTGCCCGCCTCCCGCCTTGTTCAGACAGGCATGCCGAATCCATCCCCTTGGAGCAGTCCAGTTTTATGTGTTATGCTGGAGAGTGGGCAGGGCGTCTTCCTGCCCGGCACAGCGCACCCTCGTCAGACAGAGCAAAAGGAATCATCACAACGGCCATGCGAATCAGTTGCGTAATCCCCACCAGAAACCGGCCGGAGATGACTTGCCGGGCCATTGCCAGCGTGATGGCGCAGGATATTCCGGTGAGCGAGATCATTGTCGTGGACGACGGCTCGACGGACCACACCGCTGCCCTGGTTGCCGCGCGGTTTCCCGGGGTGCGGCTGCTGCACCGCTCCGGCCTTGGGCCTGGTCTGGCGAGAAACGCCGGGGTTGCCGAGGCGTGCGGTGAGGTGGTCATGTTTCTTGATTCCGACGATGTCTGGCTGGAGGGTCATGTCGCACGCCTGGTGCGGACCATGGCCCGCGGCTTTCCGGTGGCCTATGGCGTGACCAGGAACTGCGATCAGGTCGGCGGCGGGGAATTTTGCCTCCCCGAGCCGGGCATGGCCTTGGAAGGGCATTGCCTTGCCGCGTTGTCCCGCTGGTGTTTTCTGGTCCCCTCGGCAATGGCGGTGGAGAAGGGGGCCTGTGTTGCGGTGGGCGGCTTCGGCTCCGGAGAGCTGGGCGAGGATTGGTCTTTTTTTATCCGGCTTGCCCAACGGTTCCCTTTTGGCTTTTGCGGGGAGGAACCCATCACCCTGCGGTATCTCCATCATGGCAGTCTGTGCAATGGTGCGAACAGCGAACGGCTGGAGACCCTGCTGGCCTCGGTCTCCTGTGCCCTGGCGGAAACCGGGGCCGCGGCCGAGAATCTTGTCCGGTTTCAGGCCCTGGCCGAATGGACCCGGCAACAGGGGGATTGGCAGACTATTCAACAGTGGTATATTTCCTTGAAACAGGAGGAGCTCATTTGAAACCATCCATATCCCCCCAAGATCATGCCCGGGTGCTGGCGGAAGGGGTTGACATTCCCCAGCAGCATCCTGCCTTTGGGCTGCCCCTGCCCGAGGTCGGCATCTGCGGGAAAACCGTCTGGGTCCGGCTGCCCGAAGGGCTGATTCCTTTTGCGGCCCGGCTGGAGGTGAATCTGGCCGCGGAGGTCCGCGGCATCCATATGTCCCGCATGGAGGAGGTGATTGCCGGCCTGTACGATCGGGAGTTTTCCGATCTCCGCGACTACGGCGTGCAGCTCGGATGGGAAATGATGGCGCGCCAGGGAGCAAATCGCGGCAGGGTAAGGCTTTCCGGGCAGTTGCCGCTCATCCGCACGGCCATGGTCAGCAACAGGCAGTCGGTGGATTCCATTGCGGTCAGCCTTGACCTGAAGCTCGCCAAGCAGGGGGAGGAGCTGGAGAGCGTGGCCGTGTTCGGGGTGGGCGTGACCCACATCACCGCCTGCCCCTGCACCCAGGCCTACAACCAGACCCTGTTTCGCAAGGAAGGGGATGCGTGCCCCTTGCCCACCCATTCGCAGCGCTCCCAGACCACCCTGTCCATGCAGTCAACAGGGTTTGCCCCGAGCATCCCCGAGTTGTTGGCCTGTCTGGAAGAGGCGTTGCATGTGACCCAGGATCTGCTGAAAAGGACCGACGAGGCGCAACTGGTCTACACCTCGCACAGCCAGCCGCAGTTTGCCGAGGACGCGGTGCGGGAGGTGGCCCGGCGGGCCGGGGAGCGGTTCGGCAAGGTGTTGCCGCCGGAAACCCTGGTGGTGATCGATTCGCTGAGCCTGGAGAGCATCCATATCCACGATGTCTGCTGTAGGCTGGAAACCAGTCTGGCTGAAATCGTCAGGCATCTGTGAGAGGTTTAGGCAGTAGTGGCCGACCTGCGTTGTGATTCTGACTCCCCTCTCGACGGGAGGGGGTGCGACTGCCCGGCATATTCGTTTCGGGCAGAACCGCTTTTTAGGCGAATCACCTCTCCGAAGTAATGAGCGTGAAGATTTTTGTAAGGGCTCCATGGCAACAGCATTGACCCAGGATTGGCTGCAAACGTACCCCGAGGAGCTGCGCCGGGCCCTGGGCCGGGTTGCGCGCAGTTCCGGGCAGCCCATGTATGTGGCGGGCGGGCCGGTGCGGGACTGGCTGCTGGGGGTGGCGGCCAGGGATCTTGATTTCACGGTGCCGAAGGGAGCCGTGGCCTGCGCCCGCGAGGTCGGCGGGCTCCTGGGCGGGACCTTTGTTTTGCTTGATGAGGGGGAAGACGTGGCCAGGGTTGTTTGGCAGGGGCTTACCCTTGATTTTTCCGGATTCAGAAATCACACCACCACCATTGAAAAGGACCTCGGCCAGCGGGATTTCACCATCAACGCCATGGCCGTTGCCCTTGCCCCCGGGACCGGCGCCCTGGCCGAGCGCACGGTTATCGATCCTTGCGGCGGTGCGGCCGACCTTGCCCAAAAACGCATCCGGGTGCCGGCCGTGGCCAATCTGCTGGCCGATCCCCTGCGATTGTTGCGGGCTTACCGCTTTGCAGCGGCCTTGGGTTTTGCCATCGAACCCGAGACCGAGAGGGCCATTGCCGCCCATGCCGAGTTGCTGGCAGATCCGGCCATGGAGCGGGTTGCCTATGAGTTTGGCCTGATCATGGCTTCGGATCGCGCCGGACAGACGATCGGGCAGATGGGCCACACAGGGCTTCTCTGGGTTGTCTTTCCGGAACTTGTTGCCGGCCGCGGTCTTGTCCAGCCTGCCAGCCATCATCTTGATGTGTTCGAGCATTCGCTGGAGGCCTTGCGGTGTCTGGAAAAAATCCTGAGGGCGCCGGAGGCGTATTTTTCAGGACAGGGCGGGCTATTTGGCGAGGCAGCCCAAGGAAAACGGGGGGTATTGCTGAAATGGGCCGCCCTGTTTCATGATCTGGGCAAACCGGAAACGCACAGGCTGGTAGAGGAAAAGATAACCTTTTACAACCACGATCAGGCCGGCGCCGCGATTTTTGCCGGGATCGCCGAGAGGCTTCACTGGCCCAAGGATGACCGTGTTCGGGTGGCCCGGCTCATTGCTCTGCATATGTGGCCGTTTCATCTCAGTAACGCCCGGTTGCGCACCGGGATCACGCGCAAGGCCTGCCTGCGGCTGGTCAAGGCGGTTGGCGATGATCTGGACGCTCTTTTTCTGCTGGCCATGGCGGACAGCCTTGCCGGGCAGGGACCGGGCAAGCCGGAAGGGATGGAGCGCAATCTGGCCGCGCTCTGGCTTGAGGTGCACGGGGTATATGAGGAATATATCCGGCCGGTATTAGCCAGCCCGCCGCTGATCACGGGGCATGATCTCATTGTGGTTTTTGCCCTTGCCCCGGGCCCGCTTTTTAAGGAGATCCTCGACGGTCTGCAGGCGGCGCAGGTGGAAGGACTGGTCACGGACCGCAAGCAGGCCCTGGCCTGGGTGCGGATGTTTCTTGACGCCGAGGGATCGGCGGCGCCGTTATGACAACACGGTATTGCCACTGCACACGGTGGTAGCCAGCCGGGTGAACGGCGCAGGGGCGGAAACAGGATGGTGGAAAAATTCAAGGGTATTCCATGACAGCCCGTAAATACATTTGACTGTTTTTTCAGCGCCATTGTACTCTGAAGGAAGCAATCAATAAAATAGCAGGTGGGGGGATTCTATCAATTTTAGTCAAACGGACAGGACGTAGACCATAACCATGAACAACAAAATCCCGCAAGGCCCGTACTGTGCGGTCTTTAAGTCTCTTTCCAAAAAGGATTTTCTGACCACGATCAACCATCATCTGCTGAGCTTTCTCGGCCGTGACCCCCAGCGGGCCGGAAGCAGGGACCTCTACAAGGCCCTGGCCTACACCATTCGGGATTTTCTCATCGAACGCTGGATCTCAACGCAAAAGGGCTATTACGCAAAGGGCAAGAAGCGGGTCTACTACCTCTCCCTGGAGTTTCTCATCGGGCGCTCCTTGGGCAACAGCCTCATCAATCTCGGCTTTTATGATGAAATGAAGGATGTCATGCAGGAGATGGGCTACGATCTTGAGGAGATCAGGGAGGAAGAGGAGGATGCCGCCCTTGGCAACGGCGGTCTTGGCCGGTTGGCTGCCTGTTTTCTCGATTCCCTGGCCACCCTGGGCGTTCCGGCCTACGGCTATGGCATCCGGTATGAGTACGGCCTTTTTTTTCAGCGCATCGTCGACGGGTTTCAGATGGAACATCCTGACAACTGGCTGCGCTACGG
The DNA here is from genome assembly GCF_046883345.1 of Hydrosulfovibrio ferrireducens. Classification (NCBI taxonomy): domain Bacteria; kingdom Pseudomonadati; phylum Thermodesulfobacteriota; class Desulfobulbia; order Desulfobulbales; family Desulfobulbaceae; genus Hydrosulfovibrio; species Hydrosulfovibrio ferrireducens. The sequence goes on from NZ_JALKCW010000011.1 coordinate 86,665, forward strand.
CACCCCCTGGGAGTATGAACGGCCCACGAATCTCTATCCGGTAAAGTATTACGGCCGGGTGCAACGGTACCGCAACAACAAGGGCGAGCTGCGGACCGAGTGGATCGAAACGGAAGAGATCATGGCCATGGCCTGTGATGTTCTGGTGCCGGGCTTTAACAACGACAATGTCATCAACATGCGTTTGTGGACGGCCCGGGCTTCCCGTGAGCTAGATCTCGGCTCGTTCAACCGGGGAGATTACATCTCGGCCGTGCAGGAGAAGGTGCAGTCGGAAACGATCTCCAAGGTTCTCTACCCCTCGGACGATATCCGGCAGGGTCAGGAACTGCGCCTCAAGCAGCAGTATTTTTTCGTGGCCGCCACCTTTCAGGACATCCTCCGGCGGCACAAGAAAAAACACAATAATTTCGACTTGTTCGCCGATGAGATTGCCGTGCAGCTCAACGATACCCATCCGGCCATCGCTATCCCCGAATTCATGCGGCTTCTGGTGGACGAGGAGTCGGTGCCCTGGGAAAAGGCCTGGCAGATCTGCGTCGGCACCTTTGGCTATACCAACCACACCCTAATGCCCGAGGCCCTGGAAAGCTGGCCCGTGGAGCTGTTGGGCAAGGTGCTGCCCCGGCATCTTGAGATCATCTACGAGATCAACCGCCAGTTCCTCGACGAGGTCGCGGCCCGGTATCCTGGCCGCGATGATCTGTTGCGCGCCATGTCCATCATCGAGGAGGGCCCGGTGAAAAGGGTGCGCATGGCGTATCTGGCCATCGTGGGCAGCCATTCCGTCAATGGCGTGGCCGAGTTGCACACCCACCTCTTGAAGACCCGGCTGTTCAAGGATTTTCATGAGTTTTATCCGGGCCGGTTCAATTGCAAAACCAACGGTATCACCCAGCGGCGCTGGCTGCTCAAATGCAACCCCGGCCTGGCCGGCCTGATCACCGACACCATCGGCGGGGAATGGGTCACCAACCTCGATTATCTGCGCAACCTGGAGCCCTATGCCGGTCAGGCCAAGTTTCAGAAAAAATGGGCCAAGGTGAAAACGGAGAATAAAAAACGTTTGGCCGTTCTCATCAAGCAGGAATGCGGGGTGGTGGTCAACCCCAACACCCTGTTCGATGTCCAGGTGAAGCGGATCCACGAGTACAAACGGCAACTGCTCAACGTTTTGCATGTCATCACCCTGTACCACCGGATCGCCAATGGGGAGGATACGGACTCTCCTCCGCGGACCATTGTTTTCGGGGGCAAGGCCGCGCCTTCGTATTTCAAGGCAAAACTGATCATCAAGCTGATCACTTCGGTGGCCGAGGTGGTCAACAACGATTCACGGATTGGCGATCGCCTCAAGGTGGCGTTCATCCCCAACTACGGCGTCTCGGTCGCGGAAAAGATCTTCCCGGCCTCCGACCTTTCCGAACAGATCTCCACCGCGGGCACCGAGGCCTCCGGCACCGGCAACATGAAATTTTCCTTAAACGGCGCTTTGACCATCGGCACCCTGGACGGCGCCAACATCGAAATCCGCGAGGAGGTCGGGGCCGAGAATATCTTCATCTTCGGCATGACCACGGAAGAGGTTGAGGAGGCCAAACGGAACCCGCGCCGCAACGGATTTGACGTGTATCGCGACAACGCCGAGGTGAAACGCACCCTGGACAGCATTGGTAACGGCTATTTCAGCAAGGGCGACACCCGCCTGTTTGCCCCGATTGTTGAGGGGCTGCTCAATCACAATGATCCCTACCTGCTGCTCCTTGATCTGGAGGATTATCTCCGCTGCCAGAATGAGGTGGGCGAGCTGTACCGCGATCAACCGAACTGGATCCGCAAGTCCATCCTCAATGTGGCACGGATGGGTAAATTTTCCAGCGACCGGACCATCCGGGAATATGCCCGCGACATCTGGGGCGTCCCGGTGGATTAAGAGAACTGCCTTGTCCGGCAAGGCTCCGCGCTTCCCTGAAATACATTGACTTTTCGCCCTATTGTTGATAGCTAACAGGATGCTAAAAAAGCCGCATTTCGCTTTTTTGGCATCCTGTTTTGCAATCAGGCGTACAGCACGCGCCGTCGCCGTTTACACAGCTCCCGATACTGGACAATGCCATGAGCCAAGACAATCCATCCTCCCGTTTCCAGGCCAACGGCCTGGCCACCCTCATCGGCAGCCTGCCGGTTGCGGACGCAGGGGAAGCGTTTTCCCTGATCTTTGCGCATACCCCCGACATTCCCCTGTGGCCGCAATTGCCGAGCAACCCCAAGGAAGGGATGCTCAGTCAGTTCAGCGAGGGGATGCCAGGCATTGTCGAAGAGGGGGAGCGCACCTATTTCGATATCCAGACCGAGACCTTTGCCGATGAGATGCTGGCCTATTTTGAGCAGTATCTTGCCGCCCTTGAAGATCCGTCCCTTTTGCCGGACTCACCCTTTGCCGTGAGCCCGGACAGGGCCCAGGGTCTTTTTGCCCTCAAAGAGGCAGTGGCCGGCAAGACCGTGGCCGCGGTCAAGGGGCAGATGACCGGGCCGTTCACCCTGCTCACCGGGCTGCATGACCGGGAAGGTCGGGCTGCCTATTACGAGCCGACCATCCGGGAGATGGTGGTGAAGGGGCTTTCCCTCAAGGCTGCTTGGCAGGTGCAGGTTCTTGCTGCGTCGCAGGCCCCGGTTATTCTCTTTATAGACGAACCGGCCCTGGCCGGTCTTGGCTCCTCCGCCTTTCTCAGCGTTTCCCTGGATGAACTAGGCCAGGAACTCAACGAGATCATCGGTGCGGCCCAGGGGGCGGGCGGATTGGTGGGTATCCATGTCTGCGCCAACACGGACTGGGAATTTCTCCTCGCCACCTCCCTTGATATTGTCAGCTTTGACGCCTACGGGTTTTTCGACAAGCTGGCCGCCTGCAAGGACGCGCTCTACGCCTTTTTGGAACGGGGCGGCATCATTGCCTGGGGGATCGTGCCCACCTCGGAGAAGGAATATATCGAGCGGGAAACAGCGGAGTCCTTGCTTGCCCGGTGGGAAGCGCAGGCTGCTCAGCTTGTGGGCGGGGCCTGGGATTACAAGTCTCTGCTGCAACAGACCCTGATAACCCCAAGCTGCGGAACCGGCTCCCTGTCACTGACCCACGCCAAAAAGGTGCTGGCCTTGACCCGAGACCTTTCGAAACTCTTGCGCGACAAGTATCTGTAGATGCAGACGCTGTCCGGCTTTCTTTTATCCAACCACTATAAAAAGTTTGAGTATTGAGCAATGGAAGAACTGAATCAGGTTTTGAAGCAACGCCGTCAAAAGGCCCAGGAGCTGGCAGATCTGGGTGTCAATCTCTATGCCAACGATTTCAGGCCCACCCACCGGATCAGCGATATCCTGGCGAAAAACGACAACCCGGACGCACCCCTGGAAGATGGGGTCAAATCCGTGGCCGGCCGGATCATGGCGCTGCGCAAATTCGGCAAGGCGGCTTTTCTCCATATCCAGGACGAATCCGGCCGCATCCAGATCTATGTCAAGCGCGACGAGGTTGGGCCCGAGGTCTACCAGATCTTCAAGAAACTCGACCTCGGCGATATCGCCGGTTTTGGCGGGGTGTTGTTCCGCACCCAGACCGGAGAACTCACCATCGACGCGGCAAGTGTCAAGCCGATCACCAAATCCCTGCGCCCCCTGCCGGAGAAGTTTCACGGCCTTACCGATGTGGAAACCCGGTATCGGCAGCGCTATGTCGATCTGATCATGAACCCGGAGGTGCGCGACACCTTTCGCAAGCGGGTGGAGATCATCCGCTTGATCCGTGATTTTCTGACCAACCGGGGCTTTATGGAGGTCGAAACCCCCATGATGCAGGCCATTGCCGGCGGTGCCACGGCCAGGCCCTTCAAGACCCACCACAACGCCTTGGGCATGGATCTCTACCTGCGCATTGCTCCGGAGCTGTATCTTAAGCGGCTGCTGGTGGGCGGCTTTGAAAAGGTCTTTGAGATCAACCGCAACTTCCGAAACGAAGGGCTTTCCACCCGGCATAATCCCGAGTTCACCATGCTCGAGTTTTACCAGGCCTTTGCCACCTACGAAGATCTCATGGACCTCACCGAGGAGATGGTTTCCTATATCGCCGCCGAGGTCACCGGCTCCATGGTCGTGAGCTACCAAGGGCAGGAGATGGATCTTTCCCCGCCCTGGAAACGCTATACCATGGATGAGGCGCTTATTGAGGTGGGCAAGGTTGACAAGGATCTGCTTGCCGATCCGGCCCGCACCCGGCAGCTCGCCTTGGAAAAGGGCATTGCCCTTGAGCCTTTGTCTGGGCACGGCAAGGCCAAGACCGAACTCTTTGAGCTGCTGGTGGAGGAAAAGCTGGTCAACCCCACCTTTGTGACCCAATACCCCACCGAGGTTTCGCCCCTGGCGCGCCGCAACGAGCAAAACCCCGAGGTCACGGACCGGTTTGAGCTGTTCATGACCGGGAGGGAAATGGCCAATGCCTTCAGCGAGCTCAACGATCCCATCGATCAGAAACAGCGGCTGCAAAAGCAGATTGCCGAGCGGGGCAGCGATGAGGAAATTTTTCCCGAGATGGATGAGGATTTTGTCCGCGCCCTGGAATACGGCATGCCTCCGGCGGCAGGAGAGGGGATCGGCATCGACCGGCTGGTCATGCTGCTGACCGATTCGCCTTCGATCCGCGATGTCATCCTCTTTCCGCATCTGCGCCCCGAAAGCAAATAAGCCGTGTAACCTTCAGGAGCACGGCATCTGCTTTGTCATCGGCCGGCTCATGTGCAAGAGCACACTTCGCCGGCCTCTTCCGCGCATCTGCGGCGCTCCTGGACGGTTACACCTCCCGAGGAGCCGGGGGCCTTGCCCGGTTAGACCTTGCCGAAGGCAAAAAAAGTCCCCTCTCCCCTCGGAGTCTGCGCTTACCTGCGGGAGAGGGACAGGGTGAGGGGGAAGCTGCATGAGCTGATGCTGTCGGCAACTTCACTCACCCGCACCCCCTCCCGTCAAGGGAGGGGAGATACAGAATCGTGACCGGCCACTACTTGGAAAAAGAGGAAAATTGTGAATTTTGAATGGTTTGTCTGCCTGCGGTATCTGAAGGCCAAACGCAAGCACGGCTTCATCTCGCTTATTTCGTTGATCTCCATTGCCGGGGTCATGGTCGGGGTTATGGCCTTGATCGTGGTGCTGGCGGTGATGACCGGCTTTACCTCCGAGTTTCGTGACAAGATCCTGGGCATCAACTCCCATGTGGTGGTCCAGGATTACACCGGCAATATCAGCAACTATGATGAGGTTGCCGCCGCGGTTCGGGCTGTCGAGGGGGTAAGCGGGGTCACGCCGTATCTGTACAGCCAGGCCATGATCACCGGTGGCGAGGGCGGAACTGGCGCCGTGCTGCGCGGACTTGACCCTGCCACTGCACAAGGCGTGCTCAGCCTGGAAAAACATCTGCGCTCAGGCTCTTTAGCCGACTTGGCCCCTGTTAAGACCGATGGCGCCAGAACGGTGCCGGGCATCATCCTGGGCAAGGAGCTTGCCGTCCAGTTGCGTGTCTCCACCCACGACCGGGTGCGACTGATCTCGGCTTCCGGGCCCCTGACCCCCATGGGGGTTATGCCCAAGGTATCCACCTGCCGGGTGGTCGGGATTTTTGAAACCGGTATGTACGAGTATGATTCCGCCCTGGCCTATGTCTCGCTGGAAACGGCGCAGCGCTTCTTTGATCTGCCCGGCGCGGTGCATGGGTTGGAGGTGAAGACCACCGATCTCAATCAGGCGGACAAGGTCGCGAAGCGGATTGAACTGGCCCTGGGGCAGAATTTCTTTGCCAAGGACTGGATGCGGATGAACCGGAACATCTTTTCCGCCCTTGCCTTGGAAAAAACGGCACTCTCGATCATCATGGCCCTGGTGGTGATGGTCGCGGCCTTCAATATCGTCAGCACCCTGATCATGGTGGTCATGGAAAAGAACAAGGATATCGCCATCCTGAAATCCATGGGCGCCACCTCCGGCAGCATCATGCGTATCTTCATCTACGAGGGATTGGTTATCGGCCTTACCGGCACCTTTTTGGGGGTGGTGGGGGGGCTTGGCCTGTGCGCGCTCTTGAGCCGTTACCAGTTCATCGACCTGCCCGACGTCTACCCGATTTCCACTTTGCCGGTGCTGGTCCTGCCCTCGGACGTCATCCTCATTGCCCTGTCGGCCACGGTTATTACCCTGGTTGCCACCCTGTACCCTTCCTGGCAGGCGGCCAAGGTCGATCCGGCCGTGGCCCTGCGCTATGAGTAGAGGAGACGGCTCCATGTCCGAAAACACGCACGAATCTCCCTTGTTTTTTGAAGCGCGGGGTATTTGCAAGGAATATAGCGGTCACGGCAGCCTGCAAGTGCTTGCCGGGGTAAATTTGCGGCTGGTCGCAGGCGAAATGGTCGCGGTGGTCGGTGCTTCCGGCACCGGGAAAACCACCCTGCTGCATATTTTGGGCGCCCTTGATCAGCCCACCCAGGGCCAGCTTTTTTACCGGGGTGAAAATGTTTTTGAAAAAAACGATGACCAGTTGGCCCTGTTTCGCAATCAGGTGGTTGGTTTCGTTTTTCAGTTTCACCATCTGCTCCCGGAGTTCAACGCCCTGGAGAATGTCCTGCTGCCCGGATTGATTGCCGGGCGGAAACGCTCCGAGCTTGTTGAGTATGCGGAATATCTTCTGGAGCGGGTCGGGGTGCTGAACCGCTCAAGCCACAAGGTGGGGGAGCTTTCAGGCGGGGAGCAGCAACGGGTCGCCCTGGCCCGGGCCCTGGTAATGAAGCCCGCGGTTCTTTTGGCGGACGAACCCACCGGCAATCTTGACCCTAAAAGCGGACTCAAGGTTTTTGAGCTTATCCGCGATTTGAGTGAAACCCTCTCCCTGGCAACGGTCATGGTGACGCATAATCTTGATCTGGCCCGGAGGATGAGCCGTTGTCTCACCTTGCGGGACGGGGGATTGCATGAAACTCGGGAAGAGAGCAAAGATTCTTGACACTTGGGCCAAGGCCTGATAATTCTGATACGCTAAATAGATAGCCCACCCGTCCGCTCCCATGGGACGGCCCCAAGCCACTTCACCGCGAAATCGAGAGAATGAAACAAGACAACTCAGCCGGACACATGACAGGCTCCCACGGATTTTCGGGCGCCATGAAGATTGTTGTTGCACTCCTTTTCCTCGTTGTGGCCCAGCCCATCCCGCCGTTGGCCGGGGTTGCCCTTGGTGCCGGAAACGAGCCGAACACCGTCATGGTGCCGCCCCGGATCAATGCCCCGGCAGGGGGAGAGCAACTTGTCGTTGCAAGCGACAAAATCTTGCAGGAGGTTGTGCGGAGCAAGGGAATGGCGATGCTCTCCAGGGAGGAAGTGCAACAAAAGCTCGGCTATGAGCATTGGCCGCCCAAGGCCGAGGCCTTGAAGCCCTTGATCTCATCCCCGGCGGTCAACTATGTGGCGGTCGGCAGTATCACCAAGCTTGGCGAGCAGCTCAGCCTGGACTTTGTCGTCTATGACATCTTCGGCAATAATCCGCCCAAATTTTACTATCAGGTCAGCAATAACGAGACCGAACTGAAGAAAGCCCTGTCCCAGATGGCCAACGACATTCTCTCCCATACCGGCCAATATTTTCTTATCCAGTCCATTGCCATTGCCGGAAACACCCGCATAGATTCTGGGGCTATCCTGCGTCAGGTTAAAAGCCAGGCAGGGGATCCCTATACCGCGGAGCTGTTGCGGGCGGATCTGAAAAATATCTTTCAGATGGGCTACTTCGACGATGTGCAGATCCTCGTCACCGATACGGAAAAGGGCAAGGACATTACCTTTCAGGTCAAGGAAAAAGCGGTAATCGGCCAGGTTCTTGTCAACGGCGAACAAGAGCTTGAGGAAAAAGAGGTGAAAGAGGTGGTGAGCATCTCACCCAACACCATCATCAACACCAAGGAGGTGCAGACCTCCGTTGAAAATATCCGGAAACTCTATAAGGACAAGGGCTTCTACCGCACCACCGTCGCCGCCAAGCTCAACTATGTTGCCGATGACAAGGTGAATGTCACCTTTGATATAGAAGAAGGCGTCAAGATGTATATCAAGGGGATCCGTTTTGTCGGCAACAAGGCCTTCAGCGAGAAGGAATTGCGCAAGGAGATGACCACCTCGGAAAAGGGGCTGCTCTCCTGGTTTACCGAATCGGGCAAGCTGAAGCGCGATCTGCTTGAGCAGGACCGCTCCCGGCTCGGCGCCTTGTATCACAACAACGGCTACATCGAGGCCAGGATCAGCGAACCGGTGATAAGCGATGAGGGCGACTGGCTCTATGTCACCTTCGATATCCAAGAGGGCGACCGCTACCGGGTCGGCACCATCGAAATCGAGGGCGACATTGTCGGCGAGAAGAATGACCTGTTCAGTCTGCTCGAATTGAGCAAGGAGAAGTTCTTCAGCCGCAAGATCTTGCGGGAGGATGTCCTGCGCCTGACGGACCGGTATGCCGAGAGTGGCTATGCCTTTGCCGAGGTGGAACCCAAGCTGAGCAAGAATGAGGAAGACAAACGCATGGATTTGTCGCTCAAGATTGCCCAGGGAACCTTGGTCCACATAAACCGGATCAACATCAAAGGCAACACCCGGACCAGGGATAAGGTCATTCGCCGTGAGATGCAGGTGAAGGAAGGCGGTCTGCTCGATGCGAGCGCGATCAGAAAGAGCAGCGAAAAACTGCAGCGGCTTGAGTTTTTTGAAGAGGTGAACGTCACCCCGGAGCCGACCGTGCAGGAAGGGCTGATGGATGTGGTGGTCGATGTCAAGGAAAAGGCCACCGGCACCTTCAGTGTGGGGGCCGGGTACAGCTCGGTGGACAACATGATGTTCATGGGCGAGGTCAGCGAAAACAACTTTCTCGGCAAGGGCCAGCGCCTCTCCTTGCAGGCCAATGTCAGCGCCAACAGCAACCGTTACAATTTCAGCTTTACCGAGCCGCACCTCAACGACACCAAGCTGCTGTTCGGTTATGATATCTACAACTGGTCGCGGGAATACGACGATTATACCAAGGACTCCACCGGTGGGGCCCTGCGCTTTGCCTATCCGGTCTGGAACAAGTGGAACCTGGGCTGGGCCTATGGCTACGACGACACCAAGATGACCGATATCTTGCTGGAGAATACCTCCCAGTCGATTCTGGATTCCATGAGTATCGAGACCACAAGTTATGTCCGGCTCGGTATTTCCAAGGATACCCGGAACAAATTCACCGACGCTTCAAAGGGCTGGCTCACCAACTATTCCATCAAACATGCGGGCGGCCTTCTGGGGGGGGATAGCTCCTTTACCAAGTACGAGGCCACTTCCGGCTGGTACTATCCGTTGCCCTGGGAAACAACCTTCCACATTAAGGGTGCCATCGGCTATGTGGTTGAAAACGAAGAGAAAAAATTGCCGGTATATGAAAAATTCTATTTGGGCGGGCTCAATACCATCCGGGGGTTTGACAGCGGCAAGGTCAGCCCGCTGGAGTTAAACACCGACGGTGTTACCTATTCACGGGTGGGCGGCGAAAAGATGTGGTACTCCAACGTGGAATGGATTTTCCCAATCGTCAAGGATATCGGGCTGAAAGGCTTGGTGTTCTTTGATCTGGGCAATGTCTACACCGATTCCGAAACCTGGGATGTCGCGGATCTTCGCTACAGCACCGGCCTTGGCTTCCGCTGGCTGTCGCCCATGGGGCCCCTGCGCCTTGAATGGGGCTACAATCTCGACCCGAAAGACGGCGAGCAGCAGGGGGTCTGGGATTTCAGCATCGGCGGGGCTTTCTAGAAAATGGCCCCCTCGGGAAATGTGCCGGCTTTTTCCGGCATTTTCGCTACGACACAGACAATACATGGATAATAGACTGACGGCCCTCTTCACCGAGGGCCGTTCCGTTAACATCATCGGGTTGCGGGGAAGCGGCGCCGCCTTCCATCTCGGCCGCACGGCCCAGCTCGGGCAGCGTCCCATCCTCTGCCTTACGCCAAGCGAAACCGCGGCCCAGCACCTTGTGCAGGACCTGGCTCTTTTTGCCGACACCCCGGCCCTGTATTTCCCAGGCCATGAAATCCCCCCCTATACCCCGTTGTCGCCGGACAGCCGCACCGTGGCCGAGCGCCTTGCCGTTTTGTTCCACATCCACAGTGCGGACAAGCCCTGGATTCTGGTCATGTCGGTGGAGGCCCTGCTGAGAAGGGTGTTGCCCCGCGCTTCCCTTGCAAGCCTGGCCGAATTGGTCATGCGCGGCGAAGAGACCGATCGTGACGGACTGATTGCCTCGCTCACCGCTTGTGGCTATGATGGGGCCAACCTGGTGCAGTCGGTTGGCGAGTTCAGCCTGCGCGGCGGCATTCTGGATATCTTTCCCACTGGTTTTGAGATGCCGGTCCGGCTCGATTTCTGCGGCGATACCGTGGAATCCATCCGCAGGTTTGATCCCATCAGCCAACGTTCGGTTGAAGATCTCGAGGAGGTCGTTCTCCTGCCGGTGAGCGATATCCTCTATCCTGCCGCGGAGCAGGAGCTGCGGCTGTTGCTCAAGCGGTTCCAGGGGGCGGCGGCGGAACTTGCTTGGGACAACGAGCGGGTCAAGGTGATGGAGGATTGCCTTGCGCAGCGCCGGCGGTTTCCAGGGGTTGAGTTCCTGTTGCCGTTGTTCCACGAAAAGCCCTCGACCGTGCTCGACTACCTGCCGGACGAGACCATTGTCTTTTTCTCCTCGCCAACCGCAATCGCGGAGAGTCTCGCCCTCTGCCGGGAAAGGATCGAGGCGAATTTCGCCGAGGCCGCCGCTGCCCGCCTGCCTGTTTTGCCGCCGGAGCGGATATTTTTGCCGGAAAATGAATGGCGAGAACGGCTGGCGCGTTTTCCCCAGGGGCGATTCTACGATTTTGCCCATCCGGACATGGAAGACGGGGAAACCCTGGAGATACCCTGCGGCAACCATGTTTTGCTCAAGCAGCAGCTTGAGCTGCAACGCAAGAATCAGGGGATGATGCCGGAGCTGACCCGGCAGTTGCACCTCTGGCTTGCGGCCGGAGAGGCTGTTTTTTTTGCCTGCCGGACCAGGCGGCATGCGGAGCACATGGCGGAATTGCTTAGTCAATACGATTTGCCGGTTGCCATAACCGAAGCGCCTGTGCTGGAGCCAGCTTCCGCTGGTCGAGAGATTGTCTTGGTGGATTCGCCGCTTGCCGCTGGCTTTGATCTGCCTGATGCCAGGCTGCACTGGGTTTCGGAAAGCGAGCTGTTCGGCGAGTTGCGCCTGGGCGCGGGCAAAAAGAAGGGCGTGCAGCGGAACAGGCCGCCGGTGAGCTTTGAGGAGCTTCAACTCGGCGATATCGTGGTTCACACGGCCCACGGCCTTGGCCGGTATGAAGGACTGGTCAATATCGTGCTGGGCGGCATTGCCAACGACTTTTTCCAACTGGTGTACCGCGACGGGGACAAGCTCTACGTGCCCGTGGATCAGCTCAAGGTGATCAGCAAGTACCAGGGGCTCTCCGACACCGAGCCGAAGCTCGACAAGCTGGGCGGCAAGGTCTGGCAGACCCGGCGGGAAAAGGTCAAGGAAGAGGTCTGGAAGGTGGCCCAGGACCTGCTGGGCCTCTATGCCCGGCGGGCCATGGTGGAGGGATATGCCTTTTCGCCGCCGGACGAGCTGTTCCACGAGATGGAAGAGTCCTTCCCGTACGACGAGACCCCAGGGCAGCTCAAGGCGATCAACGAGGTGCTTGACGATCTGACCGCGCCCCGGCCCATGGACCGCCTGGTCTGCGGGGACGTGGGCTACGGCAAGACCGAGGTCGCCATCCGGGCGGCCTTCAAGGTGGTGGCCGACAATTTCCAGGTCGCCATTCTGGTGCCGACCACGGTGCTGGCCGAGCAGCATGCCGCCACCTTCCGCGAAAGGCTGCAGGGCTTTCCGGTCCGGGTGGAAAGCCTGACCCGCTTTCGCAGCCCGGCCGAGCAGAAGCAGATCATCCAGGAGCTGGGCCAGGGGCGGGTGGATATCGTGGTCGGCACCCATCGGCTGCTCTCCCAGGATGTGGCCTTCAAGCGGCTCGGGCTCCTGATCATCGACGAAGAGCATCGCTTCGGCGTGTCCCATAAGGAAAAACTCAAAAAGCTCAAGAGCCAGGTGGATGTCCTCACCCTGACCGCCACCCCGATCCCCCGCACCCTGCAACTCTCCCTGCTCAGTATCCGCGACCTTTCCGTGATCAGCTCGCCGCCCGAGTTTCGGAGGCCGGTGAAAACCTTCGTGGCCCGCGATGACGAGCTGGTGATCAAGGAGGCGGTGGTGAAGGAGCTGCAGCGGGGCGGCCAGGTTTTTTTGGTCCATAACCGGGTCCATTCCATCCAGGAAATGGCGGCCAGGGTGCAGAAGCTGGTCCCGGAGGCGCGGCTGGCCGTGGCCCACGGCCAGATGCCGGGAAAGGCGCTGGAAGAGATCATGGTCCGTTTCGTCAAGCGGGAGATCGATGTGCTGGTCTGCACCACCATTATCGAATCAGGCCTTGATATCCCCAACGCCAATACCATTGTCATCACCCGGGCGGACCGGCTCGGGTTGGCGGAGATCTATCAGCTCCGCGGCCGGGTGGGGCGGGGGAGGGAGCAGGCGTATGCCTATCTGCTGGTCCCTTCCCTGGACGGCTTGTCCAAGGATGCCCAGCAGCGGCTGCGGGCGCTCATGGATTACAACGAGCTTGGCGGCGGCTTCAAGCTGGCCATGAGCGACCTGCAGATCCGGGGGGGCGGCAATATTCTGGGGATCTCGCAAAGCGGCAATATCGCCGCGGTGGGCTATGACCTGTACCTTGAGCTGCTGCAGCAGACGGTTCTCGACTTGAAGCGTAAAGGCGCAGGCGTGGAGCAGCCCCAGGAGCAGATCGAGCCTGAAATCAATCTCAAGATTTCGGCCTTTTTGCCGGAACGGTATATCCCGGCGACGGAACAGCGTTATATCGCCTACCGCCGGCTGACCAACGCCGAGCAGGTAGAAGAGTTGCTAGACCTTAAGGATGAATTTGGCGACCGTTACGGCCAGCTTCCCCAGGAGGCGCTCAATCTGTTCGAGGTGCTGGTCCTGAAAACCCTGCTCCGGCGGCTGTGGATCAGCAAGCTGGAGCAAGGGCCGGGCAATCTGGTGTTCTCCTTTCATGAAAAAACTCCGGTCTCCCCGGAGAAGATCATGCGTCTGCTTGAAAAATTCAAGGGGCGGGCCCGTTTCACCCCCGAAGCGCGGCTGATCATCACAACTCAATCCGCTGCCTTGCCGGAACAAACCCTCGAAAATGCGCAAAAGATCCTTGCCCTGCTCGCGGAAGATGACATTTGAAAATGACTGTGGTAGAATTTGGCGGTTATAAAGTCGTATAAGATTAAAAACAATATTTTCAACCTGTTATGAGTGGATCGGTGAAATTTTTCTTACATCTTGTATGCTCCGCCCTGTGTTTTCTTGCTTTTTTTCACCCCCCTGCCGCCCAGGCGGAGGTGGTGGATCGCATCATCGCCATTGTCAACGATGATGTCATTACCTTCTCCGACCTCAATCGGGAAGGAGGGGCGCTGTTTCGCCGGATCACCCAGGAGGCTCCGCCGGAGCAAGTGGAGCGAACCCTGCTGAAGGCCAGGGAGGAAGTGCTTTCCAGTCTTATTGACCGGCTCATCGTCGAACAACGGGCCAAGAAGCTCGGAATTTCCGTGGGCGACCCGGAAGTGGACAGCGCCATCGCCAGAATTGTCGAGCGCAACAAAACCACGGCGGAAAAATTTTGGCAGCAGATGACGCTCATGGGCTCCAACGAGCGAGATTACCGGGAGCTCATCCGAAGCCAGATCCTGCAGGAAAGGCTGATCGATTATGAAATCCGTTCCCGGGTTGTGGTCAATGAGGAGCGGATCCGTGAATTTTACGAAAAAAATTATACCCAAAAAATAAAAGAAGACGCCTATCATGTCTTGCAGATGGGTTTTGTCTGGAAGGAAAACACCCAGGCCGCCAAGGATGATGCCCGGCGGCGGGCTGAAGAGGCTCGGCGGCAGGCCCTTGCCGGACAGGATTTCCGCGTCCTGGCTCGGCAGGCCTCCGATCTGCCTTCGGCCAAGGATGGCGGAGATATCGGGGTTTTCAGGAAGTCGGAGATGGCTGCCTACATGAAAGCGGGTATTGCCGGGCTGCAAGTGGGACAGGTGAGCGCCATCCAGGAGGCTCCGGACGGGTATCAGTTTTTCAAGCTTCTTTCCGACCGGGGAGATGTGGCTATTCAGGCTTCCTACGAAACGGTCAAGGAACAGATCCGGCAGCGGCTGTATGAAGATGCGCTGAAAAACCAGTTTCAGAAATGGGTAAAAGAGCTTCGCGATCAGGCGTATATCAAGAAAATACTTTAGGTTAGCCCGTGTCCCATAACCTCAGGAAAAGGGATGTCTCTCATGACCAAGGATTCACCATCCGCTGATGATGCAATCGAGCAACCTGCAGCTTTGTCACGATCCGATGAAACCCTTGGCAGTTTTCTAAAAAGACATCGGCAAAGCCAGGGAAAAGAGCTTGAGGAAATCGCGAAAAAGACGCGCATTCATGCCTCAACGCTTCGGGCCATTGAAGAGGACAATCCCAAGGCCCTGCCCGCGGATGTTTTCGCCCGCGGCTTTATAAAAAATTATGCGCAGTATCTTGGCCTTGATCCCAATGAGGCCTTGGCCTGGTATATCGAACAGAATGCCGGAGAAGCCAAGCCACCGGAAAAGATCAACGTCCAGGAGGTTCTGGCCGGCGAGGCCATGGCCGAGGTTCAGACCTTCCCTTTCGGGCGTTTCGTCGTTTTTTTTGTTGTCGTAGGCGTTCTTTTCCTTGCCGGGTATCTGGTCTTGAATTTCTTGAATTCCTCGGCCCCTCCCCCCGATGTTCCAGGGCAAGAGACCAATGTCCCGGCCGTGGTGCAGCCGCAACCGCTGCCCGCTCCGGTAACCGGCGAACCTGGGGAAACCACCCCCGAGGAAGCAGGGCAACCGGAGCCTGTGACGGATGGGGCGGTACAGGCCCCACCTCTTCCGCTGTCCGGAGCTGAGAAAACCGAGCCGGAAGGAATTGGGGGGGGATCCGTGCCTGAAAAGGCCGGAAATCTCGCGGAGGCCCAAAAGGTTGAACCGGATCAGTCCCTCGAAATCAAAAAAAAAACAGATGAGGGCAGATTCGTAATTCTTCCCCGGGCCAGCAAGGAAAAGCCGGGGCAAACCCCAGAATCCCAGGGTTTGGGCAAACCTGCTGCCGTGGGGTCAGTGTCTCCAGCACCCTCGTTGGTGAAGCAGCCGGGAATGAATTATGTTCTTGAGGCGAAATTCACCGAGACCACCTGGCTTTCCGTGCAGGTAGACAAGGAAAAGAAAAAGTCCGCCATCTACCAGCCCGGAGATCACTTGGTGTTGCAGGCGGCGAAAAAGATTTCCCTTTTTGTCGGAAACGCCGGAGGGGTTTCCCTTACCTTGAATGGCAAACCGGTCCCTTCCATCGGCAAGTCAATGGAAAGCGCCCGGGTTTCCTTCCCGATTGAATAGCTTCGTCTCAGCCGATGTCCTTGCAGCAAGGTTTGGCCATCGTGCTCCAGGTTAAGGATCACGGGGATTCCGACAAGATTGTCACCCTGTATACCCTCGAGTATGGCAAAATCGTGCTTATCGCCAAGGGCGCCAAGCGCAGCAAGAAACGTTTTGTCAACAAGCTGGAGCTGTTTTCCCTTCTCGCCATTCATTTTGCCCCAAGCCGTCATAGCTCGCTCATGCGCCTGGATCAGGCCGAATTGCTGAACCCTTTCCCCAGGCTGCGGGAAAACTATGAGCGGTACATCGCCGCCTCCCTGCTGTGCGAGCTTGTTCTGCACTGGACCCGGGAGCATGACTGTGACGAGGAGCTTTTCCGCTTGCTTGTCTGGGCCTTGGAAGGATTGGCTCTGGCCGGTGGGGCTGTCAATCGCACGATCATTTTCTTCCACGTCAAAATGCTGGATATCCTGGGATATCGCCCCGATCTGACAGGCTGCCTTGATTGCGGTCTCCTCGGCGCGCCCGGCATTGTGTACCGCTTCAGCACCATGCGTAACGGATTGGTGTGCAGCCGGTGTGAACCCCAGGCCACGGGGAACATCTCCCAACCGCTTTCCATTCAAACCATTCAATTGCTGCGCAGGGCTCAGGATATGGAGCAAGGCAAACTGGAACGGCTCCATTTTTCCCCGGCGGCTACCCGTGAGGCTGTTGCCTTGCTGAAACGGTACGACAACCATCTTTTGCAGCGGGAGGTGCAGTCCTGGAGTTTCCTGGGCTGAGAGTAACTGTCCAGCAGCACCACATCTGCTTCGCAGTCTCGCTCTACGCTCGTTTAGCTGTCATCGGCTTGCTCATGTGCAATAGCACACTTCGCAAGCCTCTTCCGCGCATCTGTGGCAGCAGCGAAGCGGCGCTGCTGAACAGTTACCGTCCGGGGGATGCCTTGGGCGGGATTGAGCTGATTGCTTATTCCGCTTTGATTTTCTCAAGAAGCCAGGCCATGTTGCGTCCCAGGTCGCGCATGGTTTTCATGCCTTCCTCGTCGTTGGCCACCTCGCCCGGTTCCCTGCCGATGCCGATGTTCCAGTACGAGGAGCCCACCACGATCATCTGGCCGATCAGGAAAAAGGCGTTGAGAGAGTTGAATACCTGATAGGCACCGGCCCGACGCACCGCCACCACCCCGGCTCCGGCCTTGCGTTTGAACAGATCGCCGTTGGCCCGGGAAACCATGCCGCACCGTTCGATCAGGGCCTTCATCCCCGCGGAGACATCGGCGAAGTAGGTGGGAGATCCCAAAAGAATGCCATCCGCAGCGATCATCTTGGCGAGACAGTCGTTGATGATATCCTTTTCCACGGCGCAACGGCTGTCTTTGTTCTTGAAGCACTGATAGCAAGCGATGCAGCCTGAGACCGGCTGGCCTGACAGCTCCACCAGTTCCGTGTCGATTCCTTGCAGAGACAGCTCTTCCAGCGCGGTATTCAACAATTTTGCGGTATTTCCTCCCTTGCGGGCGCTCCCGTTAAAGGCGACGACTTTCATGGCATTCTCCTTCTGTGTTTCCCGTTCATGGAATGGGGATGTTTGTCCTGCGTGTAAGCATGGGTGTCTGCCACGGTATTGTAATCGAGATTGGAAAGAGGGGAAAGAAATTCGGAAAAAACCAGCCGGGAAGGACTCCCGGCTGGCGTGGGGCAAAGATGTTATTTCCAGCAGTAGGACATTTCTGTTTCGGTTTGCCAACTGTCCCAGAGATACGCATCTTCTTTTTGCTGGGCGATTATCCGGAAGGCATGGCGCACCTGTTCCTCAAAGAAGCTGCAGTAAGGGCTTGGGGCATTGACGCTGCCGGACACTTTGTAGATCTCGGCTGGGCACGGGGCCCCGCAGAAGTGCCGGATGGCGCAGCCTGCGCAGGGCAGAATTTTTTCCACCTTCCGGCTGGTTACTTCCTGGAAGGGCTTGCTGGCAAGAATATCGGCAGGATCATCATGGAAGATGTTGCCGCCGGAAAACTCGTTCATGCCGATGAATTCGCTGCACGGGACAACCTCGCCGTCCGCGGAAACGGCAAAAAAACAACGCCCGCCGCCGCAGGGAGAGATGTCGCACATCAGCCTGCGGCCGGTCGGGCCGATTACCCCGGCCAGCACATTGGCGAAGTTGGCGATGACCAGTTTTCTGCCGGTTTGTTCAAAAAGTTCGAAAGACCGGTCCAGCGCCTTGAAAAAAGCCTCGGCCAGCACATGGTTGTCCGGTTTCAGGTCCATTCCGCCCTGGCGGGTGCAGCGTACCGGATTGAGCATGACCACCCGCACCCCCAGCCCGTGGTAAAAGTCCACCATTTCGGTCAGGGTATGGACGTTGGCCTGGGTTACGGTGGTAATCACGTTTAAGGCCGGATAATCGACGAGTTTTTTGATCACCGCAACCACGGTGTCGTAATACCCCTTGCCCTGCCAATTCTTCCTGGTACGGTTGGCGACCTCCGCGGTGGGGGCGTCCAGGGACAGGCCGATGCCGACCTGGTGCTCCCTTAAAAAACGGATTGCCGTGTCGTCGAGCAGGGTAGCGTTGGTCTGGATGCCGAAATGGAAGTCGTCCTTAAAGCGCGCAATTGTGGCAAACACCGCCTCCCTGGCAACCATGGGTTCGCTGCCGTGGAAAATAAGTTGCGGTTTTACCCCCTCCGGCAAGATCTTCCGGAAGTGTTGCCGCAATCGCTCAAGGGCGAGCATGAGTTTTTCCTCCCCCATGTCGATGCCGTTTTTGCGCATCTCTTCGGGGAGGTAGCAGTAACTGCAGTTGAGGTTGCAGCGCTCGGTCGGGTTTACATACGCGGCGGAAAGTTGCAGCCCTGCGCGCAGGTGATCCATTTCCGCGTGGAATTCCGGCGCGCGGGTCAGAAAATCCACGGCCATGGAGCCGTTAAGAGCCTGCGGCAAATCATGGCGAGCAACCAGAGCCCAGTAGGCCGTGTCTGCCTCGACAACCGCGACCCTGTCAGGGTCGCCGATCTCCAGCACGGAAAAATTCGGGCCATGGCCGGTGTTGGCGAAAACGGGTGTTGCTGTCTGTTTGTGAGCCTGTTCCATTATTTGCCGCCGTCCTCGGTTGTGGTCCCGGCGCTGGGGGCGAGCAGGATATAATGGGAAAGGCCGGTTCCCTGGCCTATGAGGTTGCAGCGGCGACGGTACGAGATGATCTGTTTTTCTGCTTTCATGGTGTTCTCCTGTTGATTGTTGACCTGCGGGCATAAAAAAACCCGGAGCAACTCCTATGGGGGAGTCACTCCGGGTTCTGTTTCCATGGGAATACCCAGACGCACGGCAACGCATGCCGTAAAAACATGAGCATCAGGTCTTCTGGCTTTCGGATCGTCTGCTGGTCTGCGGCCTTCCCCCCACAATACGATTTGGGAGTGACCGGGAAATTCCCTGTGGAGACCAGCATCCCCGATTACAGCGATGGGATCGCCACGGATTTGCACCGTGTTCCGGGATGATGAAATGTTTATTTGTTCCTATAAACCATTTTTCTCGACGGCTTGTCAAGGGTGGTTGTGGAGAATTTTAGGCATGGCGGTGCATGGGGCAGCAGTTGCGCCGGCGGAGAGAGTTTTGTCTGTACGGCCATGAGGAAAAAAGGTGTTGGCTCCGGTCATCTCCGGGAAAATCGGTTTTAAATCGGGACAAGATCGTAAGCCGTCCTTGACTGTGACTTGAAAGTTGGTTATTTTTCCATGTTCAAGCGAGAGTGGCGGAATTGGTAGACGCACTGGTCTTAGGAACCAGCGCCTTTGGTATGGGGGTTCGACTCCCCCCTCTCGCACCACAGGGAAAACAGCTCCCGCGTCAATGCCGGAGTACAGGTTGATATCTTATCCGTACCGTGGAAACAGGTCCCAGGAAAATGTTTTTCACTGTATGACCGTGTTGTTGAAAATGTTTCAAACAAGGAAGGTGTTGCATGCAGATCAATGTTGAAGACGTAAGTTCGCTTACCAAAAAAATGATCATAACCCTGCCGGAAGCGCAGGTTTCCCAGGAACTGGAGTCCGCCTACAAGAAACTGAACTCCGAAATATCCCTCAAAGGGTTCCGCAAGGGCAAGGTGCCTCGGCAGGTGCTGGAGAAAAATTACCGGCCCAAGGTTGAGTACGAGGTGGCGGAAAAATTGATCCAGGATACCTACTTTGACGCCTTGGAGAAAAGCAAGATCGACGCGGTGGTGCATCCGGATATCCGCGAACAGAAATTTGTCGGGGACGGCACCTTTGCGTATACCGCGGAAGTGGATGTCCGGCCTCAGTTTGAATTGGCCGAGTACAAGGGGCTTGAGATCGAACAGACCGCGCTTGAGGTGACGGACGAGGAAATCGCCCAAGAGCTTGAGGCGCTGCGCAAGCAGATGGCCCCCCTGCAAAGCGTTGAAGACCGCGCCATCGAGAAGGGGCACCTGGCCGTGGTTGATTTTCAGGGCTACCATAACGGCAATCCCATCAAGCAGGTGGTTGGCGAAAATTATTCGGTTGATGTGGGCTCCGGCCAGTACGGCAAAGAGTTTGAGGAGAAACTCCTTGGCCTGAAAAAAGGGGAGGAGGCTTCCCAGGAGATAGATTTTCCCGAGAATTTCGCCAATCCGATCCTGGCGGGCAAGAAGGTGGAATTCAAGATCAATGTCAAGGATGTCAAGGAACGGGTGCTGCCTGCCCTTGACGATGAATTCGCCAAGGAAGTAGGCAATGAGTTTGCCGACCTGGAGGCGCTTACAACCCATATCCGTGAAAAAAAGCTGCAGGCCAAGAAGGATGCCCAGCGGGGCGATCTTACCGACAAGCTGATGCGGGTGCTGATCGAAACCCATGACTTCGAGATTCCGCCCCGGCTGGTGGCCTATGAAATAGAGGCCATGATCAAGGAACTCGAGAGCAATCTGGAGCGGCAGGGGATGACCTTGGAAGCGGCCGGGTTCAACCGGGATGCCCTGGTCGAACAGTATAAGCTTGCCGCCCAGTCTCGGGTCAAGGGCGATTTCCTTTTGAAGAAGGTGGCGGAAAAGGAAGGGCTCAAGCTGGAAAATGAAGACATCGACAGAGGCTTTAAGCGCATCTCCGAGCAATACAATATGCCGGTCAGCGAAGTGAAAAAATATTTTTCCAGCAGGGATGATCTCCTCCCCTTCATGGCGGAGCTGTTGAACGAAAAAATCTTAACCTTCCTGCTTGACGCAGCCAAGATGAAAATCGTGCCGGCCGCTGCCAAGGGCGTGAGTGATCCCCAGTAACTTCTTGAAGGAGTAAGTGTATGAATCTCGTCCCCATGGTTGTTGAGCAGAGTCCCCGCGGAGAGCGGGCCTATGATATCTATTCCCGGCTGTTGAAGGAGCGGATTATTTTTTTGGGATCGGCCATAAATGACGATATAGCAAACATCATCATCGCCCAGATCCTTTTTTTGGAAGCCGACGATCCGGACAAGGACATCACCTTTTATATCAACTCCCCAGGCGGCGTCGTGACGTCAGGCATGGCGATCTATGATACAATGCACTATGTGAAGTGTGATATCGCCACCCTGTGCATGGGGCAGGCGGCCAGCATGGGCGCGGTGCTCCTTGCCGCCGGCACCGAGGGAAAACGCTATGCGCTGCCGAACTCCCGGATCATGCTGCATCAGCCCATGGGAGGCTTTCAGGGGCAGGCTTCCGACATTGATATTCATGCCAAGGAAATTCTGCGGATGCGGCAGACCCTGAATACCATTCTTGCCCATCATACCAAGCAAAAGCTCAAGAAGATTCAAGTTGATACGGACCGGGATTTTTTCATGGGAGCCGAAGAAGCCAAAGCCTATGGCGTAATTGACAAGGTGCTGGTGAAACGGGCGAATCCTGAAGAGGAGAATAGTCATGGCAAAAGATCATAACGGCGAAGTGGAAGTCACCTGCTCATTTTGCGGAAAAAGCCAAGATGAGGTCAAAAAGCTGATCGCCGGGCCGACGGTCTATATCTGCAACGAGTGCATCGATCTGTGCAACGAGATTGTCAGCGAGGACCGGCAGCAGGCCTTGGAATCGCAGATGGTGGCTTCGACCCTCAAGCCTTATGACATCAAGGCCCATCTCGATGAGTATGTGATCGGCCAGGAACAGGCCAAAAAGGTTCTTGCCGTCGCGGTGCACAACCACTACAAGCGGATAGAGGCCCAGAGCAGCAACGATGGTAGCGATGTCGAACTGCAGAAAAGCAATATCCTGCTGGTCGGCCCCACGGGCAGCGGCAAGACGCTGCTGGCCCAGACCCTGGCCAAGATCCTCAATGTCCCCTTTGCCATGGCCGACGCCACCACTCTGACCGAGGCGGGGTATGTCGGGGAGGATGTGGAAAATATTCTGGTGAATCTGCTTCAGGCCGCGGACCACGATATCCAGCGCGCCAGCCGCGGCATCATCTACATCGATGAAATCGACAAGATCGCCCGCAAATCGGACAGCGCCTCCATCACCCGCGATGTTTCCGGCGAAGGGGTGCAGCAGGCCCTGCTGAAGATCATCGAAGGGACGGTGGCCAGTGTTCCGCCCAAGGGTGGGCGCAAGCATCCCCAGCAGGAATACATCAAGATCGATACCACCAATATCCTCTTTATCTGCGGCGGGGCCTTTGTCGGGCTGGACGGGGTGATCAAGCAGCGCACCGGCACCAAGTCCATGGGATTTGGCGCCAAGGTCGTGGGCAAGCCGAAGAAGTCGGTGGGGGATATCCTGGCCCAGGTGCAGGCGGAAGACCTGCTGCGCTTTGGTCTGATTCCGGAGCTGGTCGGCCGTCTGCCCGTGGTGGCGACCATGGAAGAGCTGGACGAGGAGGACATGGTCCGCGTTCTCCGGATGCCGAAGAACGCCCTGACCAAGCAGTACGAACGTCTTTTCGCCTTTGACAATATCCGGCTGCGCTTCACCGAGGGCGCGCTCAAGGCCATCGCCCAGCAGGCGATCAAGAGAAAGTCCGGCGCCCGCGGCTTGCGAACGGTCATGGAGCGGGCCATGCTCGATATCATGTACGAATTGCCCTCCAAGGAAAACGTGCGGGAATGCGTGATCAGCGAGCAGGTGGTGCTGAACGGAGATTATCCGGTGATTTTGTACGATAACGACGTGGAATCAAAGAAAAGCGCCTGAGTCGGCGATACGTCCCTTAACCCATCACGGTTGCATTGAATATTATGGCTGAGCTTGATCCCCAACAGGAAGTTGCCTATCCGATGATGCCCTTGCGGGATATCGTGATCTTCCCCTACATGGTGGCGCCCCTGGTGGTTGGCCGGGAGCGTTCCATAAAGGCCCTTGAAGAGGCGATGGCCAAGCGCTCCGAGATCTTCCTCGTGACCCAGAAGGATGCGGCCGAGGACGATCCCACCGAGGAGAGCGTGCACGCGGTGGGGACCATTGCCACGGTCATGCAGTTGCTTCGTTTGCCGGACGGCACGATCAAGGCCTTGGTTGAAGGCAAGAGAAGGGGCAGGATCATGAAGCATCTGCCTAATGCCGACTACTTTGTTGTCCAGCTTGATGAGCAAGCGGCAGAGGACGAGGGTGGCCTGGAGGCAACCGCCTATGTGCGGGAGATCCAGGCAAGTTTCAAGGAGTATGTCAAATACAACAAGAAGGTGCCGGCCGAGGTTATCAAATCCTTGGCCCGCATTGAGAACCCTGCAAAATTTGTCGATGTCCTGGCTGCGCATCTGCCCCTGAATGTGCAGGAAAAACAGGGGATTCTGGAGAATTTTTCCGTTGTCGAACGGTTGGCGCAGGTTTTGTCCCTTATCCATAAGGAAATTGAAATCGCCGAGCTTGAGGAGGTTATCCGGGCCCGGGTGAAGAAAAAAATGGATAAGACTCAGAAGGATTACTTCTTGGCGGAGCAACTCCGCGCCATCCAGAAGGAGATGGGGGGGGGTGAGGATGCCTCTTCCGAGCTCGAGGGGCTGGAAAAGGCGATACAGGAGAAAAACCTGCCCGAAGCGGCCCGGACCAAGCTGGAGCAGGAATTCAAGAAGCTGAAGATGATGCCGGCCATGTCCGCCGAGGCCACGGTGGTCCGCAATTATATCGACTGCATTCTGAGCCTCCCGTGGCAGGAAAAGACCGAAGAGAAGATCGATATCCTGGCGGCGGAGGAAATCCTTGCCCAGGACCATCATGGTCTGTTGAAGCCCAAGGAGCGGATCCTTGAGTATCTTGCCGTGCAGGCCCAGGTTGCGAAGATCAAGGGGCCGATTCTCTGCCTGGTTGGTCCTCCCGGCGTGGGGAAAACTTCGCTCTGCAAGTCCCTGGCCCGCGCCATGGGGCGCAAATTCGTCCGCCTCTCCCTTGGGGGGGTGCGTGACGAGGCCGAGATCCGGGGGCATCGGCGCACCTATATCGGAGCCTTGCCCGGCAAGATTATTCAATCCATGCAGAAGGCCAAGGTGGTGAATCCGGTTATCTGTCTCGATGAGGTGGACAAGATGAGCATGGATTTCCGGGGGGATCCGTCCGCCGCCCTGCTGGAAGTGCTGGACCCGGAGCAGAATGTCGCTTTTAACGATCATTATCTCGATCTGGACTACGATCTGTCCGGAGTTTTTTTCGTGACCACAGCCAATAATCTCCACGCCATCCCGGCCCCGCTCCAGGACCGGATGGAAGTGATCAAGCTCAACGGCTATACGGAAGAGGACAAACTGCACATCGCCCAGGGGTTCCTGGTGCCGAAACAGTTGGAGGCCAACGGTTTCGATCGGGAAGACATTACCTTCAACGATTCGGCGATCCTGGAGATTATCCGGAGATACACCCGGGAGGCTGGGGTGCGCAATCTTGAGCGCAGCATTGCCTCGGTTTGCCGCAAGGTGGCCCGGGACCGGCAAAAGAAAAAGACGGACAAGCGATACCGGCTCAACGATGCGGCCATTGCCAAGTATCTGGGTGGAGTCAGGTACCGTTTCGGCCTGGCCGAGGAGCGGGATAAAATCGGGCTTACCACCGGCCTGGCCTGGACCGAGGTGGGAGGCGAGCTGCTGCAGATCGAAACCGCCCTGATGCCCGGAAAAGGGAACCTCACCGTGACCGGAAAGCTCGGCGATGTCATGCAGGAGTCCGCCCAGGCGGCCTTGAGCTATGTGCGGACCCGTGCCTTGCAGCTTGGCCTGCTGCCTGATTTTTATCAAAAGCTCGATATCCATATCCATGTGCCGGAAGGGGCCATTCCCAAAGATGGGCCATCGGCCGGGATTACCATGGCGACCTCGATGGTCTCTGCCTTGCTTCAGCTTCCGGTCCGGAGGGATATTGCCATGACCGGCGAGATTACCTTGCGCGGCAGGGTTTTGCCCATTGGCGGGCTCACCGAAAAGCTTCTTGCCGCGCGACGTGGCAATATCAAGCATGTTCTGATCCCCCGGGACAATGAAGCGGATCTGAACGAAATTCCCGCCAAGATTCTGAAGGGGCTCACCGTGGAACTGGTTGAGCATGTGGATGAAGTCCTGGCCAAGGCCTTGGTGCTCAAGGAAGGGGAAGGTCTTTTCAAGGATATCCCCTATGGCGGTTTTGGCGTGGAAGGCGTGCTTCCCGCAAGCAAGGTGGCGCATTAACATGGGGGGCTGCTGTCTGCAGACAGGAAGCTGGGTAAGCGTAGGCCTCGCGGTTTTTATTTTTGGCCTGCGGTAAGTTTTTTGCTTGACGGATTATGGGTGGCAAGAGTATATCTTGCCACACTTCATGTGGGGCGAATAGCTCAGCTGGGAGAGCATCGGCCTTACAAGCCGAGGGTCACAGGTTCGATCCCTGTTTCGCCCACCACAAGAGGAGTGGTAGTTCAGTTGGTTAGAATACCGGCCTGTCACGCCGGGGGTCGCGGGTTCGAGCCCCGTCCACTCCGCCATAAAAAAAATAAAGGGATTAGCCATACAAGCTAATCCCTTTTTTTTTGAATTCAATCAATTGGTCCAAATTCCCGGTTTTGCTTGGAGCAAGTGCTTGACACCGCCCGTATCCCGTGAGTAACATGAGCATTTTATGGGATGGTGCAAGCCGCACAACCGGCAAGGCATGGCGGGTTGCCCAAACGTTTGCTGTCAAACGTGTTGTCGCGCAAACGCCTGCAAGAGGAACCTATGATTCGTTACCTGGAAAAAATCGGAAGTAACACCTTGTGGATCCTGGAAGATCTGGGTCGCATGGGGTCTTTTCTGGTTTTGGGTCTTGGTGGCGTTTTCAAAAGACCCTTCCGTTTTTCCGCCATGATTCGACAGGTGCGTCTGATCGGAGCCGATTCTTTCTGGGTTATATTCTTCATCGCAGGATTCACCGGCATGGTCCTTGGCCTGCAAGGATATTACACCCTGCGCAAATTTGGCTCGGAAGGGGCTCTGGGATCAGCGGTTTCGCTCTCCTTGATCCGCGAGTTGGGCCCGGTTCTGACCGCCTTGATGGTTACCGGGCGGGCCGGCTCGGCAATGTGCGCCGAGATCGGGATCATGCGCAACAGCGAGCAGCTTGACGCCTTGGAATGCATGGCCATCGACCCTTTCCGCTATCTTATCACGCCGAAGTTTCTGGCCACGATCATCTCTGTTCCGATTCTTACCCTTATTTTTAATGTTGTCGGCATATTCGGCGGGTATCTCGCAGGATGTGGCCTGTTGGGGGTCAATCCCGGCGCGTATTGGTCCGGTATGGAGCAGAGCGTTGTGAATCAGGATATAAACATGGGCATTATCAAGTCGTTTGTTTTTGCCTTGGTGATCGTCTGGGTGTGCGCGGGGAGGGGGTATTTCGTTCATCGTATCCGCGGAGCCGGTTTCGGTGCTGAAGGAGTGAGCAAGGTGACAACCCAGGCGGTTGTTCTCTCTTCAATCGCGATCCTTATCTGGGATTATCTGCTTACGGCGATACTATTATGAGTCAGGCGGTGATCCAATTTAAAGATGTCGTAAAAGCATTTGGCAAGCAGACCATTCTTGACCGGGTGAATATGACCATCGACTCCGGCAAGACCACGGTGATTGCCGGTCCGAGCGGTCAGGGTAAAAGTGTTACCATGAAGCTCATCCTGGGTTTGTTGCGGCCTGATTCCGGAGAGATTCTGGTGGAGGGGCACGATATCACCAAGATGCGCGCCAAGGCGTTGAATGAGGTGCGGACAAAATTCGGTGTCCTTTTCCAGGGCTCGGCGCTTCTTGATTCCTTGAATGTTTTTGCCAACGTGGCCTTGCCCCTTGAAGAGCGGACAAAAATGGGAAGCGAGGAGATCCGGTCGCGGGTGCTTGCCATCCTGGCGCAACTTGATCTTACCGGGCATGAGGAAAAATATCCTGCCCAGCTCAGCGGGGGCATGAGGAAAAGGGTGGGGCTTGCCAGGGCGTTGATGCTGCAACCGGAAATAATGCTTTTTGATGAGCCGACCACGGGACTTGACCCTGAAAACACCCTGGAGATTTATAAACTTTTTCTGGAGACCCAGAAAAAATTCGGATATACCTCAATTATTGTAAGTCATGATATCCCCAAAGTGTTCAATTTGGCTGATCAGGTCATTGTGATCAACAAGGGCAAGCTCAGCACCTTTGCCAGCCCTGAAGATATTCAACAGAGCGAAATCCCAGATATTCAGGCCTTTGTGCAGTACACCATGGGGAAGATTTATTTAAGCAGGGAGATGGAATAAAGGGTATGAAAAAGGTAAATTTCGATGCGATTGTCGGCCTCTTTGTTCTGGCTGGTTTTTTGGCTTTTGCGTATATGTCTCTGCAGTTGGGCGAGTTTTCGGTATTCTCCATGGAGAAGACATACTCGGTGCACGCGACGTTTGGCAATGTTTCCGGGCTTAAACGCGGAGCCCTTGTCGAAATGGCCGGGGTAAACGTGGGCAAGGTAAGCGGGATTTCCTTGGGCGAAAATGATCAGGCCCAGGTGCAGCTTCAGATCAATAATGGGGTGAAAATAACCGATGATGCCATTGCCTCGATTAAAACCCAAGGTATAATAGGGGATAAATATATCAAGATTAGCCAGGGTGGTTCCGAAGATCTGCTGGTTGATGGCGGGTTTATCATGGAAACAGAATCCGCGGTTGATCTTGAGGAGTTGGTGAGTAAGTATATTTTCGGGGGGGTCTGAGCAACGCCTCCGTTACGCATCGTGCCGGGGGGTGTTTTGGGGAGATTCTGGTTGCGTCTCCCCTGTTATTTGGCTTGGCGACACTGGGCCACCCGAGCGAGGCCAAGCAATGTCGGGTAAGAGGATGATCATGGAAAAACGAGACCGCTTTATTTCGCAACTGTGCAGGGTGTGCTTCTGTTGCCTGGCAATCTGGGCGGGATCAGTAGCCATGGCCGTGGGGCAGGAGGCGGTGTTTGACGATGAGCCGGCTTTTGGGGAAGAGCGGGATATCGGTCTGGTCCCGGATCCTCTTGAACCGATGAACCGTGCTTTTTTTCATTTTAACGATAAACTCTATTTTTGGGTGCTCAAGCCTGCATCCCACGGGTACTCCTATTTTATTGCCGAAGACGTGCGCATGTGCGTGCGGAGTTTTTTTAAAAATCTTCTGGCGCCGGTTCGGATTGTAAACAATCTCCTGCAAGGAAAAGTTGCGGACAGTGGTGTTGAAACCGCCCGTTTTTTTCTCAATTCCACCCTTGGTATCGCTGGCTTGGCTGATCCCGCCAAAAATGAGTTCGGTCTTTTGCCCAAGGATGAAGACTTGGGGCAAACCATGGGGGTATATGGCATGGGGGAAGGCATCTATTTCTGCTGGCCCATCCTCGGGCCATCGAATGTGCGTGACACCATCGGCCTGGCCGGAGACTTTTTCTTGAGCCCGGTCTCCTACCTTTCCATGTCCGATTCCGGTGCTGGCGTTGCTGTGCAGGCCGGCAGGGAGGTGAATAACACCTCTCTTACCCTTGGGGATTATGAAGATTTCAAGGAGTCCGCCATTGATCCCTATGTGGCCCTGCGCGACGCCTACCGCCAGTATCGGCAAAAGAAAATACGTGATGTGGCCGTGGGTAGTGACTCTGTCTACATCGCTTTATCGAGCACGTCTCAAAAAACATATGTCCGGGATACGGTCGCGTCGGGTTTGCCGGGGTCGCATGCCGAGCCGGTTGTCGTGGTTTCTGCTCTGGAGGTGCCTGCCGGGGAAAAATTTGAATCCGCCAGGTCAGGAAGTAAATAGACTCTCCATCGCTGGATTCAGCGAGGCCGGGTTGGACGATAAGAGTGTTGATACCCATTGAATAAGAGTGTAGAGGCAAAAATGAAAAACAGCAGCAGATGGTATTTGATGGTTTTTTCGGTATGTGTTCTGGCGTTCGCCGCGCCGGTTTTGCATCCGGGTATTTCCTGCGCCGCGGCAACCGATCCGGTCGTGTTTGTGAAGGATGCCGTTGACGAGATTATTTCTATTCTGCAGGATGAAAAGCTCGCCGTGCCGTCTCGCAAGGCGGAGAGAAAAAATCGCATGGTAACCATCGTCGAGAAGAAATTTGATTTTCGCGAAATGTCCATGCGTGCATTGGCCAGACATTGGCGGGAAAGGAGCCCTGCGGAGCAGGATCGTTTTGTTTTTTTGTTTAAGACGTTGCTGGAAAACACCTATTTAGCCAAGATAGAAACCTACTCCGGGGAAAAGGTTGTCTTTAAGAAAGCCGCGGTGCAAGGGAATAAGGCTATTGTCTATAGTGATCTCATCCGCAAAAATGTGGAAACCCCGGTTAATTACAAGCTCAAAAACAGCGATGACCGTTGGGCGGTTTATGATGTGGAGGTGGAGGGCGTGAGTCTGGTTAACAACTACCGGACTCAGTTTGCCAGCATTATGAGCAAGGAGAATTTTGCCGGACTCATTGCCAAGCTGGAAGAAAAGGTCAGTAAGGGAGCTGCGGAATAAACGCAAATGGGTGCCTCTGAAGAGATGCTTTTTGGGAAATACCGGCCCGAGGAGTTACACGATATATTTTCTTTTTTGTCCGCTGAAGAGATGGCGGAGTTGTTTGCCTATCTTGAGTGGAAAGAGTGGCAATCAGGGGAAACCGTGATGACAAGAGGGGAGCCCGCGGATTTTATGGGATTCCTGGTCGGGGGCAAACTTGCCGTCAAGATGGATGCTACTTTCCCTGATAAATTTATTCTGGTTGCCGTGCTTGAGCGTGGAAGTCTGGTTGGCGAGATTTTTGTTGTTGAGGGCGAAAGTCGGCAGGCAACCGTAGTCGCCACGGAAAAAAGTCATCTCCTGATTCTTTCCCGCGAACGGATGGAGCTGATGCTGAGGCAGGCGCCTGCACTAGGCGTGAAACTTTTGCGCCGGATCATCCATGTGCTTGGTCATCGTTTGGGCAAAGCGAGCGATCGGCTTTCCCGCTTGTTGTAACAACTTGTAGTTATTCTTTTTGTTCCTCCCGCGAACTCTTGTCGATAGGAGCTTCGTTGGACGTGGGCGTCTGTCAAAAACAATCCCGGCTGTGAATTCGCTTGACAACTGGCTGTGTTTCTTTATATTGATCTGCTTCTTTTTTTGTGTTGTGGATGGGTGATGCGTGCGGATCAAGTGGGATGAAATACCGGTTGACGGTCTATTGCTGCGTGTTGATGACGGAGCCTGGATTCCTCGCGATGAGATCGTCTGCCAAGGATCGGGAGCATGCGCCATTTCCCTGAACAAAGAGGGAGGGCGGGTGCTGCTTGCGGGAACCTTGCTTCTTCCCGTTGTTCTTGAGTGCGACCGCTGTCTTGAGCCTTTTGTCCATACCGTGGACGAAGAGTTTGAGATTGTTTTTGAGTTGCTTGCCCAGGGGGAAGAGGCGGGTATTGCTTCGGATCACTTGTGCAAGGGCGATGAGCTTGATGTTGTTTGTCTTGCGGAGCCGGTGGTGGATGTTTTTTCCGTGCTTGCGCAGCAATTGTTTCTTGCTTTGCCCGAGAAAAGACTCTGCGGCGACAAGTGCTTGGGGTTGTGTCCCGGCTGCGGAGCGAACCTGAATCATGGCCCCTGTGATTGTTCCAAGGGAACAGGAACATCCCCATTCAGCGTCTTGGCAAAGTTGAAAGTCCATTAACGGGTAATTCCCCCCGTGGATTTGATTTTATTGATCGCGCCAGGCCATTCTCATCCTGTTTGCGGCGCTGACGATTGCCGGGCATTTTTTTGTCAAGCTGGGGATATCTTTCCCTCCTTGAGGTCGCGGGACAAAAAAACTGTCATTTTTGTTGAACCTGTTGAATTTTTTTGAAAAACCCGTTACAGACAACAAGCTGTAACCGAGATCTTTCCAATTGGAGGAAAAGTAATGGCTTTACCGAAAAGAAGACATTCCCATTGCCGTACCAGAATCCGTCGTTCCCACGATGCGCTGTGTGGTGTAACCGTTTCGACCTGCTCCGAGTGTGGCGAGCCGAAGCTGCCGCACCGTCTTTGTCCTGGTTGCGGGGCATACAAGGGGCGTACGGTTGTCAAGTTGACCGAAGAGTAGTAGAGCTGCACCATGGCATTGCATATTGCCCTGGATGCCATGGGCGGGGACCGAGGCCCTGGGGAACTGGTTTCCGGGGCAGTCCTGGCTGCGCGCGAGTCTGACCTTGAGATCAGCCTGATCGGTGACCAGGCTCTGCTTGGGACCATTCTGGCATCCCATGGTCCTCCTTCGTCCCGGATTCATCTGGTGCACGCCTCCCAGGTTGTTGGCATGGATGAATCCCCCTTTGACGCCATCCGCAAGAAAAAAGACTCCTCCATCATGAAGGCGTTTGCCCTCCACAAAGAGGGCAGGGTTGATGCTGTTGTCAGCGCCGGCAATTCCGGGGCGACATTGGCCGCGGCCATCAAGTTGCTTGGCCGCTTGGAGCATGTCTCCCGGCCGGGGATCGCCGGTATTTTCCCTACCTTGAAAGGTCCGGTGGTTATGATGGATGTGGGCGCAAATGTTGATTGCCGCTCCGAGCATCTCTTCCAATTCGGCGTCATGGCCTCTGCTTTTTCGCAGGTACTCTTTGGGCATGATCGCCCCCGGGTCGGCCTCCTCAGTATCGGTGAAGAGGGGGGGAAGGGCAATGTCCTGGTGAAAAAATCCCACGAGCTGTTTCAGCAAAGTTCCCTGAATTACATCGGCAATGTCGAAGGCCGGGACACCTTTCAAGGGGATGTCGACGTCATGGTCTGCGACGGTTTTGTCGGCAATGTCTGCCTGAAGCTCAGCGAGGGATTGGCCGAGGCGGTCATGGGCATGCTGAAGGAGGAAATCGTCAAGAGCTTCAAGGCGAAACTTGGCTATCTGCTGGCCAGGGATGCCTTTGCTTCCTTTAAGAAACGGGTTGATTACGCCGAGTATGGCGGTGCGCCCCTGCTCGGAATCCAGGGCAATGCCATTGTCTGTCATGGCCGTTCCAATGCCGTGGCGATAAAAAATGCCATTCGAGTTGCCTCTGAAATGGCCCGCAATAAGGTCAATGACCGGATACTCGAGCTTCTTTCCCTCCATCGTCTCCTGGGGCAACAGGATGATACGAATGCCCCCGTTGCCGGAGTAACCCCATGAGCCGTGCCGTTATCCTTGGGACAGGGTCCTGCCTGCCCAAAAGGATCCTCACCAACGAGGATCTGGAAAAGATGGTTGATACCTCCGATGAGTGGATTACCACCCGGACCGGCATCAAGACCCGGCACATTGCCGGAGCCGGGGAGGAGACCTCCAAGCTGGCCAGCGTGGCAGCCCGGCGCGCCTTGGACATGGCAGGGGTCACCCCGGCGGAGGTTGACATGATCGTCCTCGGGACGATTTCCTGTGAAAAGGCCATGCCCTCCTGTGCCTGTCTCGTTCAAAAAGAGATTGAGGCAGTCAATGCCTTTGCCTTTGACATCAACGCCGCCTGCTCGGGCTTCCTCTACGGCCTTGATCTGGCCGACAAATACATTCGCAACAACCCGGATATGAAAATCCTGGTGATCGGCGCGGAGAATCTCTCCGCCCGCACCAACTGGCAGGACCGCAATACCTGCGTGTTGTTCGGCGATGGCGCTGGCGCCTGCCTGGTGACAGGCAACGATCAGGGGCGAGGGGTGTTGGCGAGCCAGCTTTACGCGGATGGCCGCTTGTGGGAATTGCTCCATATGGACAGCGCTCCCAGTTTGAATCCCGATTTGTGCTCCCAGCCAAGCGACGGCCCTTTTATCAAGATGGTGGGCAAGGATGTTTTTCGCTACGCGGTCCGGGCCATGGCGGATGCCATCACCGCGGTCCTTCAAAAAGAAGGGCTGCACATTGCAGACATCACCCTGGTTGTGCCGCATCAGGCCAATATCCGTATCCTGAAAAGCCTGGCCGATCACCTCGGTGTGCCGCTCGAAAAAATCTATATTAATGTGCATAAATATGGTAATACATCGGCGGCTACCGTACCGATTGCCATGGACGAGGCGAACCGGGAAGGCCGATTGCTGCAGGGGGATCTGCTTCTCATCTGCACTTTTGGCGGCGGGTTTACCTGGGGCGCAGCCCTGGTCCGTTGGTAAGGAACGGTTGACCGCGTCATTACCCAACCGCATATCAAAGTAATTGAGCTACAAGGGGGCACAGTGGATTATTTCTTGAGCGAAGAGCAGCAGATGATCGTGGATGTTGCTCGGCAGATTACCGATGAAATGATTGTTCCGCAACGGGCGGAATTGGATGAAACCGAAGACTATCCCCGTGATATTTTAACCGCCATTGCCAAGGCTGACCTGTATGGCCTCTATATTCCCGAAGAATATGGCGGTTTGGGCGGCGGATGCTTTGAGATTGTCCTGGCCCTAGAGCAGTTTGCCCGCGGTTGTACCGGGGTGGCCACCGCCTTTGCCGCCAGCGCCTTGGGCGCATACCCGATTCTTATCTCCGGCAGCGAAGAGCTGAAACAAAAATACATGCCGCTCATCGCCAGCGGCGAGAAACTGGCGGCCTTTGCCCTGACCGAGGCCAACGCAGGCAGTGATGCCTCGGGCATCCAGACCACCGCCGTGCTCGATGGCGACGAATGGGTCTTAAACGGCACCAAGCAGTGGATCACCAATGCGGGCGAGGCCCAGATCTATACGGTTATTGCCATCACCGACAAAAGCAAGGGGCCCCGCGGCGCCACCATGTTCGTGGTCGAGGACACCGATCCTGGTTTTTCTTACGGGGTCAAGGAAAAGAAGCTGGGTATCCGTTGCTCGTCCACCCGGGAGCTGATCTTCAAGGATTGCCGGATTCCCAAGGACAGGGTGATCGGCCGGATCGGCATGGGTTTTATCACCGTGATGAAGACCCTGGACCAATCCCGTCCCGGCATCGCCATCCTCGGCGTTGGCTTGGGGCAGGGCGCCCTGGATGAGGCAGTGGTCTATGCCAAGCAGCGGGTGCAGTTCGGCAAGCCCATCATCTCCTTCCAGGCCGTGCAGCATATCCTGGCCGACATGGCCATTCAGATCGAGGCGGGCCGCGCCTTGGTGTATTCGGCTGCCAAGCATATCGATGCCCACAAGAACGACATGTCCAAGGCCTCTTCCATATGCAAGGTCTTTGCCACCGACATGGCCATGAAGGTCACCACCGATGCGGTCCAGGTTTTGGCCGGCTATGGCTACATGCGCGAGTATCCGGTGGAGAAGATGATGCGGGATGCCAAGATCCTCCAGATCTACGAGGGCACCAATCAGATTCAGCGGAATGTTATTGGTCAGGAACTCAACAAGGAGTATACGAGGTCCTAATGAAGATCATCGTTTGCGTAAAACAGGTGCCGGACGCCAAGGATGTCCGCCTGGACCCCAAAACCAACACCCTTTCCCGGGAAGGGGTGCAAGCCATTATGAACCCCTACGACCGCCATGCCCTTGAGGAGGCGGTTCGTCTGAAGGAACAGTACGGCGGCACGGTAACCGTGGTCAGCATGGGGCCGCCCCAGGCGGAAGAGATGCTGCGCGAGGCAGTGTCCTGCGGGGCGGACGAGGCGGTGCTGGTTTCGGACCGCGCCTTTGCCGGAGCGGACACCTGGGCCACCACCTATACCCTGTCCCAAGCCATTAAAAAGATTGATGATTTTGATTTGATTCTCTGCGGCAAGCAGGCCATTGACGGGGATACCGCCCAGGTGGGTCCGGGTCTGGCCGAGCGTCTTGATATCCCTTTTGTCGCCTACGTGCGCAAGATCAACGACTGCACCGCCAATACCATCCGGGCGGAGCGGCTGATGGATGACGGCTACGACCTGCTGGAAGTACCGCTGCCCGCGCTGTTCACCGTGGTCAAAGAGATCAATGAGCCCAGGATTCCTTCCCTCAAGGGGAAGATGAAGGCGAAAAAGATCGATATCACCAAGATGACCGCAGCGGATATCGAGGCGGACCCGGAGCAGTTGGGGCTCAAAGGCTCCACCACCCAGGTGGTCCGGGTATTCTCTCCGGAACTGAAAGGGGACCGGGCCATGCTTACCGGCACACCCGATGAGCAGGTTGCCCAATTGTATGAAAAATTGTCGCCTCTCCTGTAGAATTAGGAGCCGTTACGAAATAATGATTCGATTTTAACTATTTCGTTACGGCCCATTATGCCGGAATTACGGCATTTTTAATGTTACGGCTTCGTATAATGACGGCCTCAGACGAACGGAATTCTTCATGTTACAGATTGATGTAGAAGCATGTATTGGTTGCGGTGTCTGTGAAAGCACCTGTACCTTCGGGGCCATCAAGGTTGAAGGCGGTGTCGCCGTGGTCGGCGAGACCTGCACCCTGTGCGGCAGTTGCGTGGATGTCTGCGAGGTCGGCGCTCTTTCCATCAAGCGGGAGGAAAAGGCAACCCAGGGCAACCTGGATGACTGGTCCGGGGTTTGGGTCTACGCGGAGTGCCGCCATGGCAGGCTCGCGCCCGTTGCCCTGGAGCTGCTCGGGGCCGGGCGCAAGCTGGCCGATAAAAGAGGGGTTCTCCTTTCCGCGGTG
The DNA here is from genome assembly GCF_046883345.1 of Hydrosulfovibrio ferrireducens. Lineage (NCBI taxonomy): Bacteria > Pseudomonadati > Thermodesulfobacteriota > Desulfobulbia > Desulfobulbales > Desulfobulbaceae > Hydrosulfovibrio > Hydrosulfovibrio ferrireducens. The sequence continues at coordinate 122,294 of NZ_JALKCW010000011.1, forward strand.
CTCTTGGGTTCAAAAATCGAGGGCATGGCCGAAGAGCTTGTCGCCCACGGCGCTGACACGGTATATGTTGTCGATGATCCGGCCCTGGCCTCCTTTACCGATGACGCGTATGGCAACGCCTTGAGCGCTTTGGCCAAAAAACATAAGCCCGAGATCATTCTCGCTGGCGCCACGGCCATTGGCAGATCATTTATCCCCCGGGTTGCCACCACCCTGGCCACCGGCCTTACCGCCGATTGCACGGATCTGGCGATCCGGGATGAGGATGGGGCGTTGCTGCAGACCCGTCCGGCCTTTGGCGGCAACATCATGGCCACTATCGTTTGTCCGCACACCCGTCCGCAGATCTCCACGGTGCGGCCGCTGGTTATGAAACCCCTTGCCAGGGATGCCGGGCGCACAGGGGAAATTGTCAAGGTGGATCTGGGGGCATCCTTGCTCAAACCCCGGGTCAAGGTGCTTGAGTCGGTGGTGGAGGATCTCGACCGGGTGAATCTCTCCGAAGCCGATATTGTTGTGGCCGGCGGGCGGGGCTTGGAAAACGAAAAGGGCTTTGCCATGATCCGCGAACTGGCCGATGTGCTGGGCGGGGCGGTTGCCGCTTCCCGGGCCGCGGTGGACAGCGGCTGGATTCCCTACCCGCACCAGGTTGGCCAGACCGGCAAGACCGTGGCCCCCAAGGTCTACATCGCCTGCGGGATCTCCGGCGCCATCCAGCATCTGGTTGGCATGCAGTCCGCGGACACCATTATCGCCATCAATCGTGACGCCGATGCCCCGATCTTTGACGTGGCCACCTACGGCATTGTCGGTGACGTGTTCGAGATCGTGCCCAAGCTTATCGAGAAATTTAAAAATAGGAAAAACGCATGAGTCTGAGCGGGAAAATAGCCGTAGTCACCGGCGGCAGCAGGGGCATTGGCCGGGCGATCTGCCAGCGCTTGGCAGCGCTTGGCGCCTTGGTTGTCGTCAACTATGTGAGCAATCCGGCCGCTGCGGAAGAGACAGTAAAGAGCATCCAGAGCGCGGGCGGCAAGGGTGAAGCGGTCCAGTTCAACGTCGCGGTTGCCGGGGAGATCGAAGAGGCGTTCAAGAAGATTCTTGAAGCGCACGGCCGGGTGGATATTTTGGTGAACAACGCCGGGATCACTCGGGACGGTCTGCTCATGAAGATGAAGGACGAGCAGTGGGACGAGGTCCTCAATACCAATCTCAAGGGCGTTTTCCTCTGCACCAAGGCGGTGAGCCGGGGTATGATGAAACAGCGCTGGGGGAGGATCATCAACATCACCTCGGTGATCGGTTTTGCCGGCAACGCGGGCCAGGCCAACTACGCCGCGGCCAAGGCAGGGATTGTCGGTTTTACCAAATCCGTGGCCAAGGAGCTTGCCTCCCGGGGGATCACGGTAAACGGAGTGGCTCCCGGCTATATCGTCACCGATATGACCCGCGATCTCTCCGAAGAGGTCACCAATACGATCAAGGGTGAGATTCCCATGGGGGTGCTGGGCGAGGCCGAGGATATTGCCGGGGCTGTTGCCTATTTGGCGTCTGACGATGCGCGCTATGTGACAGGACAGTTTATCCATGTCAATGGCGGCATGTTCATGTGATATATTGTATAAGCAAAAACTTGGTAAGATATTACCGTAAGCCGTTGTTGAAAAATAACTTGAATAATTATGGCCCAGCGAACGGCATACGGTGCCGTAACTCAATGGTCAAGAAAGCACAGGTTGTTTTTTAACGGCACCTAAACAAGCAAGGAGAAAAGATCATGTCTGTACAGGAAAAACTCATTGATATCATTGCCGAGCAGTTGAGCGTGGATAAAGACAAGGTTGTGCCGGGCGCCTCTTTTATTGATGATCTGGGCGCTGACTCCCTGGACCTGGTTGAGCTGATCATGGCCATGGAAGAGGCTTTCGATATCGAGATCGCCGATGACGTTGCGGAAAAGATCACCACCGTGCAGCACGCCATCGACCATGTCAACAAGGTTGCCGGTTGAGCCGAACGGTTTTTTGTCGGCAGCAGGTACTTGGCAGGAAGAACTGAGGACGGACCTTGGCGGGTGATTGCACCTGTCAAGGCCTTCCTTTCTCTGCAACCAGATTGTGAGGATCAGCGTGGGCAGAAGAGTCGTGGTCACAGGAGTTGGACTGGTTACCCCCCTGGGAACAGGGGTGGAAAAAACCTGGAGCGCGCTGTGCGCAGGCAAGAGCGGCATTGGCCCTATTACCCGGTTTGACGCCAGCGAGGTCGGGGTAAATATTGCCGCCGAGGTCAAGGATTTTCAGGTCGAGGATCACATCGACAAGAAGGTTGCCAAACACCTCGACCTCTTTGTGCAGTACGCTGTCGCCGCTGCCGGGGAAGCCTTGCGCAATGCCGACTTCCAGATTACCGAGGAAAACGCGCCCCGGGTCGGAAGTATCATGGGTTGCGGGCTTGGCGGTCTGCCCACCATCGAAAAATATCACAAGGTGGCCATGGAAAAGGGAACCAAGCGTATTACGCCCTTTTTTATCCCCATGGTTATCCCCAACATGGGCGCCGGCCAGATCTCCATTATCTACGGCACCAGGGGCCCGAATCTCTGCCTTACCACCGCCTGCGCCGCCGGAACCCATGCGGTGGGCGAGGCGTTTCGCTCCATTGCCAACGATGAATGCGACGTGGCCATTACCGGCGGCAGCGAATCGGTGATCTGCCCTCTGGCAGTCGGCGGCTTTCACGCGATGAAGGCACTGTCCACCCGCAATGATCAGCCGGAAAAAGCCTCGCGCCCCTTTGAACGGGACCGGGACGGCTTTATCATCTCCGAAGGTGCCGGCGTACTCATCCTTGAAGAGTTGGAACATGCCTTGGCCCGCGGCGCCAAGATCTATGCCGAGGTTGCCGGCTACGGCCTGAGCGGCGACGGCTACCACATGGCCGCCCCTCCCGAGGATGGCAACGGCGCTGTCCGCTGCATGAAAATGGCCTTGAAGGACGCGGGGATGAACCCGGAAGACGTTGATTACATCAACGCCCACGGAACCTCCACCCCGTTGAACGATGTGGTGGAAACCCGGGCCATTAAAACGACCTTCGGCGACCAGGCCTACAAGCTGGCCATCAGCTCGACCAAGTCCATGACCGGCCATATGCTGGGCGGGGCAGGGGGCATCGAGGCGGTCTTCACCGCTCTGTCCATCAAGCACCAGATTGCCCCGCCGACCATGAATCTGGAAAACCCCGATCCGGAATGCGATCTGGATTACGTACCCAATCAGGCCCGCGAGATGAAGATCCGGGCCGCCATGTCCAATTCCTTTGGCTTCGGCGGGACCAATGCGGTATTGATCATGAAGCAATACGAGGCCAAGCCGTGAAGATTGCCATCGGTTGCGATCATGGCGGCATCAGCCTCAAGGGTGAGATAGTCCCGCTGCTTCAGGAGTTGGGGCATACGGTGGATGACAAGGGCTGCTTTTCCACCGAGTCCGTCGATTACCCGGATTTTGCCAAGGCTGTTTGCACGCAGGTGCAGAACGGTGATTGTGACCGCGGCATCTTGATCTGCGGAACCGGGGTCGGGATGTCCATGGTGGCCAACCGCTGCGAGGGGATTCGCGCGGCTCTGGGCAATGAGTTGTTCACCGCGCGGATGAGCCGGGAGCACAATGACGCCAACGTGCTCTGTCTCGGCGCCAGGGTGGTCGGTCCCGGCCTGGCTGCGGAAATAGTCCGGGCTTGGGTCAGCACCGAATTTGCCGGGGGCAGGCACCAGCGCCGGATTGATATGTTCTAGGAAAAAGGGCCTGCCTTGCTGCGGGCCTCCATGCACGCTTTTTCATTGCGCGGCCGGAATTACCTGGAGTAATTTTTCGGCCGTGATTATTTTTTCTGAACGCGATTTTTAACACATAATAAACCATGAAGGATACTGCAGTGTCGTATTTGAAAGAGAGTGATCCGGATGTGTACAATTCCATCCGCCATGAGTTGGCAAGACAAAGCAATCAGCTCGAACTGATTGCTTCCGAGAATATTGTCAGCGAGGCGGTGCTTGAGGCCCAGGGCTCCATTTTCACCAACAAGTACGCCGAGGGATATCCTGGTAAGCGTTACTATGGCGGCTGCGAATACGCCGACCAGATCGAATCCCTGGCCATCGAGCGGGCGTTGAAGATCTTCGGCGCCGAATACGCCAATGTCCAGCCCCATTCCGGCAGCCAGGCCAACATGGCGGTCTACTTTTCCTCGCTGCAGCCGGGAGATACGGTACTGGGCATGGATCTGGCCCACGGCGGCCATCTCACCCATGGAGCAGGGGTCAATTTCTCCGGGCAGCTCTACACGTTTGTTTCCTACGGGGTAAACAGGGAAACCGAGCGCATCGACATGGCGGAGGTGGAGCGCGTTGCCATTGAGCATAAGCCGAAGATGATCGTGGCCGGGGCGAGCGCCTACCCCAGGGTTATCGATTTTGCAGGGTTTCGCGCCATAGCCGACAAGGTCGGCGCCCTGTTCATGGTGGACATGGCCCATATCGCCGGGCTGGTCGCAGCCGGGGTCCACCCCTCGCCGGTGCCCTACGCCGATTTTGTCACGACCACTACGCACAAGACCCTGCGGGGTCCGCGGGGCGGTTTGATCCTTGCCAAGGCTGAGTACGGCAAGAAGCTCGACAGCAAGATCTTCCCCGGTATCCAGGGCGGCCCTTTGGTGCATGTCATCGCGGCCAAGGCCGTGGCTTTCAAGGAGGCCATGGGAGAGAAATTCAAGAAGGATCAGGTTCAGGTGGTCAAAAACGCCCAGGCCTTGGGAGAAGGACTGGTTCGCCACGGTTTCCGCCTTGTTTCCGGCGGCACCGACAACCATCTGCTCCTGGTCGATCTGAGCAACAAGGGGGCAACCGGCAAGGAGTCGGAAGAGGCCTTGGAAGAGGCCGGTCTCACCGTTAACAAAAATGCCATCCCCTTTGATCAGCAGAGCCGCTTTGTCACCAGCGGGGTGCGGATTGGCACACCGGCCGTGACCACCCGTGGTCTCAAGGAGCCGGAAATGGCCAAGATTGGTGACTGGATCAACCGGGCCATCGAGAACCGTGGCAACAAGGAAATCCTGAACGGTATTCGGCTTGAGGTTCGCGCCCTGTGCGATGCCTTTCCCCTGTATCCGGATATGGAACGGAACAACGAGTAGCCGATCATGACCGATACCCGCCCATCCTGGGACGAATATTTCATGGGGATCACCGAGATGGTGGCCCAGCGTTCCACCTGTCTGCGTCGCAAGGTGGGCGCCATTCTCGTTCGGGACAAGCGCATCATCGCCACGGGCTATAACGGCGCGCCGGCCAAGGTCAGCCATTGTCTGGATATCGGCTGCCTGCGCGAGCAGCAGGGGATTCCCTCCGGGGAGCGGCATGAGCTGTGTCGCGGCCTGCATGCTGAACAGAACGCCATTATCCAAGCGGCCCTGCACGGCTTCAGCGTTGAAGGTGCGACCTTGTACTGCACCAATATGCCCTGCGCCATCTGCAGCAAGATGCTGATCAATGCACGGATTGAAAAAATCTATTATAAAGAGGGGTATGCCGACAGCCTGTCCTCGTTGCTGTTGGCCGAGGCGCAAGTTCCTGTTGTCCAGTTGGGGTAAGCTATGAAATGTCCGTACTGCGGTCACCTGGAAAACCGGGTTGTCGACTCCCGCCTGAACAAGGATTTCACCATCACCCGCCGCCGGAGAATGTGCGACGCCTGCAGCCGCAGGTTCACCACCTACGAGCGGCTCGAGGTGACCATGCCCATGCTGATCAAGAAGGATGGGCGCCGCGAGGCCTGGGACCGGCACAAGGTGGTGGAAGGTCTGCAAAAGGCCTGCGAGAAACGACCGGTGAGCATGGAGCAGATCGATGAGTTTGTCGATTCCCTGGAGCGGGAGCTGCAGGACATGGGCGAGCGCGAGATCCCGGTGAAGCTCGTTGGCGAGCGGGTCATGGACGGCTTGCGCAAGCTCGACGGCGTGGCCTATGTCCGTTTTGCCTCGGTGTACCGGCAGTTCAAGGACTTAAGCGAATTCATGGCCGAGTTGAAAGGCATGCTGGGCGGGCCGGAAGAAACGCCGCAATGAAAGATGACCGCGCCTGGATGCAACTGGCTATCAGGGAGGCGAGGAAGGGGCTTGGCCGCACCTCGCCCAACCCCTGTGTCGGCGCGGTGGTGGTCAAAAATAACCGGCTCATTGCCACGGGGTTTCATGCCAAGGCCGGAACCCCCCATGCCGAGGTGCACGCCCTTAGGGCTGCCGGGGCAAAGGCCCGGGGCGCCACGATCTATGTAACCCTGGAGCCCTGCAACCATACGGGCCGAACCCCTCCCTGCACCCAGGCCATTCTGGCTGCAGGGATCAAGCGGGTGGTGGTCGGCATGCTCGATCCCAATCCTTTGGTGGCGGGAGGCGGTTGCCAGACCCTTGCTGCGCAGGGGGTTGAGGTGACGCAGGGCGTGCTGGCCGAAGAATGCTACAGCTTGAACCGGCCATTCAGCAAGCATGTCACCACCGGGTTGCCCTGGGTGATCATGAAGGCCGGGATGAGTCTGGATGGGCGATTGGCCCTTGCCTCCGGGCAGTGCGCTTGGATCACCAACGAGCAGTCCCGGCGCCAGGTGCACCGTTTGCGGGATCGGGTGGACGCCATCCTCATCGGCAGCGAGACAGCCCTGTGCGACGATCCGGCGCTTACCACCAGATTGGCGGGCCGCAGGGGCCGAGATCCGTTGCGGGTTGTTCTGGACACCGCGCTCAGGCTGCCGGTTTCTGCCAGGATGCTGCAGCAGGCCTCCTCTGCCCCCACCTGGATTTTTTGCGGGCCGGATGCGGATGTAAAACGGGCCGAGGTTCTGGGCAAGGCAGGCGCAATCATCAAGCAGGTCAGGCTTACTGCCGCAGGCCAGCTTGATCTTGACGCAGTGCTCTGCGAGCTTGGTAGGGCGCAGCTCACCTCCGTTCTGGTCGAAGGGGGCAGCCGGGTGCATGGTGCTTTTTTGCGGGCCAATCTGGTGGACGAGGTGCAGATCTTTGTCGCCCCGATCTTTCTCGGCAGCGACGGGGTGCCGCTGGTGGATACTCTGGGGCTGCAGCAGGTTGCGGATGCTCCGCGTTTCAGCACCACCAGGGTGCGGCGGTTCGGTAACGATGTACTGATCGAAGGGCTGATCGAGAAATAAAAGTCTAAGAAGTTCCCTCTCCCCTTGCGGGAGAGGGGTAGGGTGAGGGGGAAACGGCTATGAGGTCAGCCGGTTGCAACTTCACCCACCCCCAGGCCCCCTCCCGTCGAGGGAGGGGGATATATTTTGGAAGAGTCTTACGAGAGGCTTGGCTAACAGCTAGGGATAGAGACTAGAGCATGTTTACCGGGATCATACTTGGGCAGGGCAGAATACTGGAAAAAAGACCGGCCGGCGGCGGGATGCTCTTTGCCGTGGCTGCGGATTTTGATCTGCCCGATCCCGAGGAAGGCGAGTCCATCGCGGTCAACGGGGTGTGCCTCACGGCCAAGGAGATCAGCGGCAGACGCTTCGTGGTCGATGTGTCGCCGGAAAGCCTCAAGCGCACCAATCTCGGCAATCTGGCCGTGGGCAGCGTGGTCAATCTGGAACGCGCTCTGCGCCTCAGCGACCGGCTGGGCGGGCATATGGTCAGCGGCCATGTGGACGCCACGACCCCCATGCTGACCCGCCAGCCCCTCGGGGATTTCGTGCTCTTCAGCTTCCAGGTGCCTGCAGGTTTTGGCAAGTACATCATCGAAAAGGGCTCCATCGCCATCGACGGTATCAGTCTTACCGTCAACAGCATCGACGCGAAGGCCTTTTCCGTTTCCATCATCCCCCATACCCTCGGGGTTACCACCCTGGGGGAGCTGAAACAGGGGAGCGTGGTGAATATCGAAGTGGATCTGATCGGCAAGTATGTGGAAAAATTGCTCTCTGCCAAGGATGCTGATGGCGGCGGGGCACAATCAAGAATCAATTCCGCTTTTCTGGCTGAGCACGGCTTTTTGAAATAAGGGTGCGGCCACAAGCGGCGAAAGTTTTGAGGTGATACCATGGCGGTAAGTTCCATTGAAGAGGTGATTGACGAGATCCGGGCCGGGAAGATGATCATCCTGGTTGACGACGAGGATCGCGAGAACGAAGGCGATCTGTACATGGCCGCGGAAAAGGTCACCCCCGAGGCGATCAATTTCATGGCCACCCATGGCAGGGGCCTCATCTGTCTGACCCTGACCCCGGATCATCTCGAGCAATTGCAGATCCCCATGATGGTGCAGAACAACAAGTCGCCCTTTGAAACGGCCTTCACGGTCAGCATCGAGGCCAGCACCGGGGTCACCACCGGCATCTCCGCCGCGGACCGGGCCAGGACCATCCTGGTGGCCGCCGACCCCAATGCCAAACCCAGCGATATTGTGAGCCCGGGGCATATCTTTCCCCTGCGCGCCAGGCGCGGCGGGGTTCTGGTCCGCACCGGCCAGACCGAGGGGTCGGTTGATCTTTCCCGGTTGGCCGGGTTGAACCCTTCCGGGGTGATCTGCGAGATCATGAAGGAAGACGGCACCATGGCCCGGATGCCCGATCTGGAAATCTTTGCCAAAGAGCATGATCTTAAGATCGCCACCATCGCCGATTTGGTCGCCTACCGGACCCGCGAGGACAAGCTGGTCCATCGGGCCGCCGAGGCCAAGATCCCCACCCGCTACGGTGATTTCCGGGCCATTGTCTACACCAACGATGTGGACGAGCTGGAGCATGTTGCCCTGGTCAAGGGGGAGATCGATTCCAACAAAGAGATCATGGTCCGGGTGCATTCCTCCTGTCTGACCGGCGACGTTTTCGGCTCCAAGCGCTGCGACTGCGGCGGCCAGCTCCACAGCGCCATGCGCATGGTCGAGCATGAGGGCGCGGGCATTGTCCTCTACATGCAGCAGGAGGGCAGAGGCATCGGCCTGATCAACAAGATCAAGGCCTACGCCCTCCAGGAGGGGGGGATGGACACGGTGGAGGCCAATGTGCATCTGGGCTTCAAGGCCGACCTGCGCGACTACGGGATCGGCGCCCAGATTCTCCGGGATCTCGGGGTTCGCAAGATGCGGCTCATTACCAACAACCCCAAGAAGATCATCGGCCTCGAAGGCTATGGCCTCAAGGTTACGGGCCGTCAGCCCATCGAGATGGTGGCGGAGCCGGAAAATATCGATTACCTCAAGGCCAAGAAGGACAAGCTCGGCCATATGCTGGATCTGTTCACCGGCAGCAAGGAAACGAAAAACAACTAAGTGATTTGGCAGTTATAAAAGTACCGCTTATCTTCGACGTCATTCCCGCGAAGGCGGGAATCCATGGGAGGGGACAGAACCAGCAGTTTATGGATTCCCGCCTTCGCGGGAATGACGTACCTGTTATTTTGTAGACGGTATATTTAAAATTGCAGAGCCCTTAAGCGGTCGCACACTTTTTGGAGGAGATAACGATGCCCAAATTTTTTGAAGGAAAACTGCAGGCCGAAGGGAAGAAATTCGGGATTGTCATTGCCCGGTTCAATTCGTTCATTGCCGAGCGGCTGCTGGAAGGCGCCCTGGACACCCTGATGCGTTCCGGGGTCAAGGACAAGGAGATCGAGGTGGCCAGGGTTCCCGGCGCCTTTGAGATCCCGCTGGTCGCCCAGAAGATGGTCAAGTCCGGCCGCTACGACGCGGTGATTTGCCTCGGCGCCGTGATCCGCGGCTCCACCCCCCATTTCGATTTCGTGGCCAACGAGGCGACCAAGGGGATTGCCCAGGCCAGCATGGAGTCCGGGGTGCCCATCATCTTCGGGGTCTTGACCACCGACTCCATCGAGCAGGCCATTGAGCGGGCCGGGTCCAAGGCCGGCAACAAGGGTTCCGAGTGCGCGGCCACCGCCATCGAGATGGTCAACCTCCTGCCGCAGCTCGCCTGATCATTCATGGGAAACCGACGCAAGGCAAGGGAGCTTGCCCTCAATGCCCTGTTCCAAGGGGAGATGACCGCAACCTCGGCGGTGGAGAATTTCCCGCTGCTCTGCGAGAATTTCGAGATCAACAAAAAGGCCATCCCCTACGGTCAGGAGCTGGTGTACGGCATCACCGACAAATGGGAGGAGATCAACGCCAAGATCGCGGAAAGCGCGGTGAACTGGCGGGTCAGCCGGATGTCGGTGCTGGATCGCAACATTATAAGACTGGCGGCCTATGAAATGATGTTCAAGGAGGAGGTGCCGCCCCGCGTGGCCATCGACGAGGCCATTGAGTTGGCCAAGCGATACTGCGCCGAGGATTCTCCCGGCTTTATCAACGGGATTCTTGATGCTATTCTGAAAAATATCGGCAAGGCAAAGTAGCATGTACTGCAGGGCCGCCTGCGCTCCCATCACCGGAACTGATCTGCGAGAATAATGGCGCCAGGAAACAACAAGCAGGAAAAAGAAAAACCAACATTGGGGCGAGAGATACTTTCCGTATTCGGGGTGTTTGTCGCCCTTTTTTTGCTCCTCTGTCTGGTCAGCTACACTGCGGTTGAGCCTTTGGGCCAGGCGGTCACTATAAATTGGGGCGGGGCAGTGGGCCAATTTGTCGCCGGGCTGCTCATGGATCTTCTGGGGATCACCTCCCTCTGGCTGCCCTTTCTCCTGCTTTTTTTCGCCATCCGGATGTTCTCGCCGGACTGCAGCCTGGAGACCCTGCCCTTGATCGTCTTCGGCTGCACCGGCATTCTTTTGGCCAGCGCCGGGCTCTCCGGTTTTACCTCCCTGGCTTCTTTCACCGTCTTTGAGCACACCTATCCGGTTGCCGGTTTTCTGGGAACCCTTCTGGCCCAGTATGCCCAGCAGTTCTTCGGCGGTCCCGGCTCCTTTCTGTTGTTTGTCGTGGTCCTGGTTATCTCCTTGATGCTGATCAGCAGGTTCTCCCCCTATCGCATGGGCCATAGCCTGCGCGAAACCCTGGCCCGCCGTTGGGCTGGCAGGCAAGCGTCCGAAGACAATGGCGCTGCCAAGCAGGACAAGAAAAAAGGAGAGGGCGTTGCTCCCCTTGCCGTCGAGGCGAACCCTGGCGACGGTGCACCCATCGTGCCCAATGTGCATGAGCCGGTAAAGCTTGAGACCGGAACGGATGACGACTCCTTTCAGCTCCTGCCCGCGGCCAGCGGCGAGTACCGGCTGCCGCCGCTCTCCTTGCTCGATAAGTCGGAAAACCCCGAGCTGGCCGTGGACCGCGACTATTACTACGCGGTCAGCACCGAGCTGGAAGAAAGGCTCAAGGATTTCGGGGTGGTGGGCAAGGTGGTCGGCATCTCGCCGGGCCCGGTGATCACCACCTACGAGTTTTCCCCGGCCCCTGGGGTCAAGATCAACAAGATCATCGCCCTGGCCGACGACCTGGCCCTGGGGCTCAAGGCCGAGAGCGTGCGCATCGTCGGCTCCATCCCGGGCAAGGCCGCCTTGGGCATCGAGATTCCCAACCCGACCCGGCATATCGTCTATGTCCGCGATATCTTCGCCCATGAGAAATTCCAAAAGGCCGCCTCCAGGCTCACCATAGGCTTGGGCATGGACGTGGTGGGCAATCCGGTGATCGCCGATCTCGCCCGCATGCCCCATCTGCTCATCGCCGGGGCCACCGGCTCGGGCAAGAGCGTGGCGGTCAATGCCATCATCTGCTCGATCCTGCTCAAAGCCACGCCCGAGGAGGTCCGCCTCCTGCTGGTGGACCCCAAGCGCATCGAGCTTTCCTGCTATGAAGATATTCCCCACCTGCTGCACCCGGTGGTGGTGGACCCCAAGCTGGCCAGCCGGGCGCTGTTGTGGGCGGTGCGGGAGATGGAGCGCCGCTATCAGTTGATGGAAGAGGCCAAGGTCAAGAGCCTGGCTAGCTACAACGCCGAGGCCGCAGACAAGCTGCCGCTCATCGTCATCATCATCGACGAGCTGGCCGACCTGATGATGGTCTCTTCCCGCGAGGTCGAGGATGCCGTGGCCAGGCTGGCCCAGATGGCGCGGGCCGCAGGGATGCATCTGATCCTCGCCACCCAGCGCCCCTCGGTGGATGTGCTCACCGGCTTGATCAAGGCCAACTTTCCCACCCGGATGTCGTTTAAGGTCTCCTCCAAGATCGATTCCCGCACCATTTTGGACGGCAGCGGGGCCGAGCACCTGCTGGGCGCGGGCGACATGCTCTTCATGCCGCCCGGCACCAGCAAGCTCCAGCGTATCCACGGCGCCTACATCTCGGAAAAGGAAACCGAGCGGATCGTGACCTTTCTCAAGGAACAGGGCGTTGCCCGCTACGATGAATCCGTCCTGCGGCTTGCCGAGGAATCCGAGGCAGCAGAGGGCGACGACTCCGGGGAGATGGACGAAAAGTATGACGAGGCCGTGGCCCTGGTCTGCGAGACCGGGCAAGCCTCCATTTCCATGGTGCAGCGGCGGCTGCGGGTGGGCTACAACCGGGCCGCCCGGATGATCGAACTCATGGAAAAGGAAGGGGTGGTCGGCCCGGCGGACGGCTCCAAGCCCCGCGAGGTATTGGCCCGGAAAAATTACTAGTACCTTGTGCCTCGTAATATTTCAGAAAAACTCCCCTCCCCTTGCGGGAGGGGTTGGGGGTGGGGGTAGTTGCAACAGGCGAGATACCAGCAAGTTCCCCCTCTCCCTAACCCTCCCCCGCCAGGGGGGAGGGAATTAATGTGATGCCAGTTAAAAAGTTACAAGTTGGTAGGTAGTTTGGCGGACTTGAAAGGGCAGTTGTCAGCGCCATTTTATTTTCCGCAGGCAGCTTGTAATAGTTTAACGAATGACTAAATTACAGAACAGCGATGTTCTGTTTTTTTATAGGATTTTGGTGAGGAATGCATATGAGAGTGGCTGGATCGCCCATTGATATAACCAAGGTCCGCACGGTTGTGTACCACATGCCGGACGGCCAGCAGTTTTCCATCAACATGGAAGGCATTGAACAGTTTGTCGAGCTCGGGCCGGGTAGGGTCTGCGACACCTCGGAGATCGACGGGGTGCTGCATTTCTTCCCCCGCGGCAACGCCTGAGTAGATCTTTTAAGCAAAATAAGGACACAATACCGTTCGGCCTGAGCGTGTTGAAGGCCCGTAGTAGCAAAAGGGCAGCGGTTCGACAGGGCTCACCGCGAACGGTAATGGTCTTAACCAAGCGATCTCCCAGTTTTAGGAATATTCCCCCTTATCCGGCAAACCCATGCTGATCAACCCCAAAAGCGACGGCCATGTCCACACCCGGCTCTGCCATCACGCCACCGGCGAAATGGAGGAGTATGTCGTGGCCGCCATCGACAAGGGGCTTGAGGAGCTGATCTTTCTCGAACACCTGGAATGCGGCATCCGCTACCGCGAGGCCACCTGGCTTTCCGAAGAGGACTTTGCCGCCTACCATGGCGAAGGCCAGAGGCTGCAACAGGTGTATGGAGACCGGCTCCGCATCGGGATTGGGGTGGAGGTGGGCTACAACCCCAAGCAAGTCCCCGCGATTCTTGCATTTCTCCAGCGGTACACCTGGGACCGCGTCGGTATTTCCTTCCATTACTACGAGATCGATGGCCATCACTACAACGTGGTGAGCCGCCGCAAGGGTAATCTGGAGCCTCTTGGCAAGCAGGGGGTGGAGCGGGTGACCTCCGACTACTTCGCCACCCTGCTGGAAGCGGTCGAACTCCTGCCCGGCACGGTGCTCTGCCATCTGGACGCCGTGCTTCGGCATCACCCCGAGGTGCATTTTACTGCGGCGCACCGGCACCAGATCAGCGAGATCTTTCAGGGGATGCGCGCAAAGGGCATGGCCTTGGAGGTGAATACCTCCGGGTTTTCCCATCGGGGGGAGCAGTATCCGGTGCGCACATTGATCGACGAGGCTGTGGCCTTGGGGGTTCCGCTGGTGGCGGGGTCGGATGCGCATCGGCCCGGTGAGGTGGGGCGGTTTTTTGACCGGTTGTGGTAGGGGGGAAACAGGAATTTTTTAATCCCCTCGAATTCGAGGTGGTTAAAATCTGGTGGCTGTGAAGCTGGAATCATCGCCCATGTGGAGGGAGTAGTAGGTTGGGTTAGCGGTTTCATCGCGTAACCCAACATTGCCATGCGCGGTACCAAGGCCTGAGACGTCGGGTTACGCTACGCTAAGCCGACCTACGAGGAGACCTATCACGGAGAGGACTTCATGCCGAGGTGCACTCCCAGCCCGAGTACCGCTGTGCTCACTATCTGGACAAGGTGGAAGAGTCCGTTGTGGTCAAAGGGGAAAACAAGGTGGAGCGAGAGATTGCTTGCCTGCACTGCGGCTGCGGCCAGATTGAGCAGGATTGCCAGGGCCATTACTGCGGCGCCTTGCAAACGGGGGGTAACGGCCAGAAAGGTGTAGATGGCCAGAGCGCTCAATAGAATTGTTGCCGCATACACGATGAAGACGATGAACGCCCCGCCCAGCAGCGCGGTCAGCCCGAGAAAGGCAGCGCTCACCCCGAGGCCCCAGGGGACAAGGCGCTTTGCCGCCATTTTTCCCCGCCAATCAGCAACAGCCCCCACGATGAACAGCACCACGAGAATTCCCAAGCTCAGGTAGAGCGGGGTCCATAGTGCCGTGCGCATGGGCGTTGGCATTTCCAGGCCGTGGGCCAGGGCGCCGAGGAAAGATGCGGTTGCGAGGAGGGCAAAGACTGAGCACCAGAGGTTTGTGCGCCAGCGGTCGGCAGGTGCGGTGCGCAGAAGGAGTGCGATGATTACGGCGCATTCGATGGCGAGGAGGGCATCGGTGGCGCTGGTGGTGAGTTCGGTTGGGGAGGAGATAAGAGCCACTGGTAACTCGCTTCGTTAGTGAATAAATGGGTTTGTTCATTTCTTTGCTTGCCCAAAGAAACGAACCAAAGAAAGGGCACCCTGTGTCCCTTGTCCCGCCTGCGGCGGGATGCCCGGCGCGCCTCGATGCTGCCGGGGCTTTGCAAACTCGGCTTCGCCTCAAACAGTGCAAATCCCCTTTTCGGCAGCATCTCCGGTGCTCGGCTGCGTGCCAATGGGATATCCCCTCTTGTTCACCGATAGCTTGCTTCTGAGCCCCTAACCCGGACAACGGCATATTGGTTTTGCTTCAAGAAGTCTTCTACTACCCTTGGTGGCGTGCCGTGTTTGGGGCCAAGGATTACTTCGGTGATGGGGCTACGCTCTAGCCCTGCAAGTTCGATCTTGCGGTAGGGAACGATGCGGTCATGCACGACGCGATGAGAACAGTGATCTTCCCCACCCTTCACCAGATGCGAGAGAAGGCGCCATTCTCGTTCTTCTCGAAATGCATAGGCCTTTAGGTGAAACAACTCGGAAAAAAGGGGTAGCACAGTCAGAGATAACTGGGATTGCGCCTTTTTAATAGCCGCATTGTCTTGTTTAATTTTGTCGTCGGTACGAGTATCGAGGAGCATTCGCCTGCCAGGTGTTTTAAAAGCCCCAGCATCGATGAACTGCCTGATTTTGCGATACGTCGGTTCTATGTGTGATTCGTGGGCGGAAGATTCGTATTCAATCTTTTGAAGAGAAAATCGCAACTCATTGTGGATCTTGTGTGTTTCAGAGAGCCAGTTCAGGTACTCGGCAGAAAAGCCGATGGATACTCCAGTCGCATCGGCCGCATACCCCCGCCATTGACTTAGCAGGTCGCCGTCTTCAGATAGGCAGAAGCCCAGGCCATCAATGATTTCCTCTAAGATGCCGACAGCGTCTCGAAGGCGGCTAACGGAGTATGGGTCAAGTGAGTCCCTTTCGGCGAGGCGGGTAAAGGCTTGGGCGACAAGCTTTCCCTCCATCGTGTCATTCGATAGAGACAGTGACGAAAGCCAGAGAGAATGCGATTGGACGATCGCATGGAACGAGGCAGTCGAGCAGTAGTGATAAAGAGTGTTCATTGTGGACCATGCCCAGCGTCTTTACCTAGACGTATGAAAAGTTATTCTACAGTTCAGGTCATCATTCCGAAAATTATGATGGCCTCCAACAGATTCTCCGTCACGCTAGGCTGATCATCAGCGGAATAACATGCAGTTTTTTGGAAACGGCCTAGCAGGATGTTGAAAAAGAGTCTTCACTGAAGGCGTTCTTGCCGTCAGCCCTGATTTTCAAATTGTTCTTTGAAACTTTGCACCCACCCTGTGGGAGATTCTGCCATATTTCGATGCACTTTTCTTCATTTCAGGGGAA
>NZ_JALKCW010000012.1:0-134604 GCF_046883345.1 Hydrosulfovibrio ferrireducens
TAGCTGAACAACATCTGTTGGTGGGTGTCGGTTCCGCGCATGTTTTCCTCAATGTTTATGAGTTATCCTAACTGGTTACAGAATACATTGAGCGGATTAAAAAGTCTCGATATTTGATGAGTTTTTCAACAGCCTGCTAGATCCGTCTGCGTTGACAGATAAGCTCCGTACCCTGCCAGCCGAGTTTGCGATAAAATTCCAAGGCCGCAGCATTGTTCCGGTCGGCCAGAAGCTGAAGACGCCCGATCTTTCTGTCGGCTGCCCACTGCTCCAGGGCGGCCAGCAATGCTCGGCCTATCCCCTTTCCCTGCCAGGCTTCGGCGACCACCACATCCTCCACCAACAGGGAAAAGCCTCCCTCTGCCGTGGAGATGGTCAGTTGTCCGGAACACATGCCGATGACCTGCCCTGCTGCCTCGGCAACCAATATAACCGCTCCCTCATGCGCCAGGAGCATCGCCAGCCCCCTGCGCTGGAGGGCTGCATCAAAGGCAAAATCCGCCTCGATGGCAAAGAGCATGCGGAGCAGATCCACCAAACCGTCAAGATCACCCAAGAGAGCGGGGCGTATCGCTGTTTGCGCCATGTGACCCTCCCTGCCTACGCACTGAATTCGATGCGAATGGAATCCTCCCCTTCCGGGACCAGGGTGTAATGCCCCCCTCGGGTACATTGCATTGCAACATTACGAGCGGCTTCCCGCAGCCGCTCTATATCGCCATGCACCGTGGCCTCGTCCGCCTCGCTGTTCACGTGGACCGTGATCTCCCGGTCGTTGGTGGTGAACTGGAGCAAAAAGGAGTTGTGCTCCAGAAAAACCAGGTCGTCATAGGCATAGGAGATACCCATCCCCGCCGCCTCGACAATGGTTTTGACCATCCCCAGGGGTTTTAGACTCATGGTGTTTTCCTCCCTCCGGACGGTTTTACAAACTCTTCTTGTGCTCTCCGCCCTATGCGGTGATGAGATAGTCGGCGGCAGGCTCGCCAGCCTCAAGGCCGTCCAGGATGGCGTCGATCGCCTCTTCGCTGTCCACCCCCTTGAACCACCAGTTCTCCGGCTGGATCACCATGATGGGTCCGGACTCGCATTGTTTGAGGCAGGTGGTGGCGCTGATCAGGCAGTCCAGCCCCCGGTCGAGCACCTCTTCTTCGATGTATTGCAGAAACCCTTCGGTCTGCTTGTGGCAAATGCCCTTCTTGTCGCCGGCAACCCGAAAACTCTGGCAGACGATGATCTGACGCGCTGGTATGGCCATTTTGGGTGTCTCCTATATTTGAATACTATTTCTTATTTCTACCTTTCTTGCCGCCACCGTAGAGTACATCCACCGTGCCTTCGACATTGTCCTCAAGCAACAGCACGGCCAGCCCGTGGCGGCCTAAAATCTCCCGCGGCTTTTGCCCGGCGCTGGCGGCCAGCAGCACAAAACAATCCTTTAAAATTTCCGCCACCTGCTGCCAGCGGTTGTCGCCGCTGCCGGGCTCTGGAAGATCCCGGGTGCCGAGCAGGCAGGCCAGGCCGTCTTCCCTTGGGCCATAGATCAGGGCCTTGATGGCCTGGCCGAGATGGAGATCGATATCCATGCCGTTGGAGCTGAGCACGGCCACATTGGGTCTGTCCGTGGTCGGCTTGGGCACGGACAGGCCTTCTCCGACCGGGGCGATGCTCTCGCCCGGAGGTGCTTGCTCCGGCAGGCAGACAACCGAAAGGTGCTGGGCCGCCTTCTTGGCCAGAGTCGCCATGGTCTCTTCCGAGACCAGCGGCAGTTTTGCTTCCGTGTTCAGCCATCCCTTTCCGGGCAGCAGGCTTATGGAGTCGGCCCCGAGAGCGGAGGCTTGGCGGGCGATCTCCTCAACCTCCTGATCATTGACCCCTCCATACACCGAGGTATGAATGGAGACGGCAATGCCTGCCGCTTTGCAGGCCGCGATTCCCTTGGCTTGCGCCTCGATCAGGATCTCGGCCGCTTCCGCCAGGGGGGTGTTCCGTTTGCCCGGCCGAATCCAGGTGTAGATTTTCTTGACTGTCTGCGGAGTAACCGCATCCACCAGCAGGGTAACCCTGGCAACGCCCTGTTCGGCCAGCACCCCGGCATGTTCGGCCAGGCCGAGACCCAGGGTGGTTATACCCAAGGGCAAATCAGGATACTGCTCCCGCAACATAACCAGAATCTCTGTGGTCATGGCCGGAGTGGCCAGGGGGTCCCCAGGGCCATGGAGGTCCAGGCCGCCGATCTCGTTTCCCTGGGCCAGCAGATCCGCGATCCAGGTAAGCGCGCCACGGATGGGCACCGCCTGGGGCAGTTTATCCTCCCCGCAAAAACGGATTCGGGCTGCTGCTTGAGGGGCCATGGGCAGGATGAGCCACTGGGGAATCTTGCCGCAGCACCCTTGCTTGGTTTTGGGAAAATGGATAATGGTCACACCAGCCTCCGTGGTTCAGGGAAGACGCGACGGGGGAATTACTTCCCCCGCCGACGCCATTTCATGATGGGGCAGGATTGTAATCCGCCCCCCATTTTTCAACCCTGCGGAGCAGGGATCTACAGGACCAGCTCGAACTTCGACTCGGCATCGTCGCGGTCCTTGCGGTCGAGCAAAACGCCGAGGATCTTCTCCAGCAGCCTGATACCGCCCTTGTAGCCCACGGTGGGGAAGTACTGGTGCCCCTGCCGGTCCAGGATGGGGAATCCCCAACGCACATAAGGGATGTCCTCGTCCCGGGCGATATACTTGCAGTAGGTATTGCCGATGATCAGGTCCACCGGTTCGTTCTTGATCCACTGATGGAGCAGGAACATATCCCCCGCCGCCTTGACGTTGACCTCGCAGCCCATGTCCTTGGTGAGCTCCTTGATCCTTTTTTCAAACTTCTTGCCCGGCGTGCCGGTGACGATGTGGATCGGCTTCATATCCATGGAGACCAAAAACTCGGTCATGGCGATGAGCTGATCCGGGTCGCCGACCAGGGCCACCTTCTTGCCGTAGAGGTACTGGTGCATGTCCGAAATCATGTCCACCAACTGTCCGCGCTCGTGGGCAATCTCCTCGGGAATGCTCACCCCGGCGATGGTCCGCAGGGCGTCGATGAAACGGTCCGTGGCATTGAGGCCAAAGGGCATGTCCAACACCGAACAGGGAACCTTGTGCTTCTTATCGAGCTCACGGGCCGCGTCGGCGGAACACCATTCACCCAGGGCCAGGGTTCCCTTGGAGTCCCCGGTGCTTTGCAGCTCGGCCACGGTGGTGCCGCCTTCCGGAAACATCTTGTACTCGCCGGAGAGCGGGCCGTTGAGCACGCCGGAGGTGTCCGGAAAAAGGATGGTTTTCACCCCGATCATCTTGGTGATCCGCTTGATCTCCTCCATGTCGGCAGGCTCCACCCAGCCGGGGATGATGTTGACCTTGCCGTTTTTCTTCCCGGTCGGCTCGGCCATCCCGGCCATGGCCTTGACCATGTTGGAAAAACCGGTGACGTGCGATCCCGCGTAGCTCGGGGTGGAGGCACTGATCAAATACCTGCCCTCGGGGACCTTTCCTTCCGCGACCGCCTTTTTCTTGATCTGAGGCAGATCGTCGCCGATGGTCTCGGAGAGGCAGGTGGTATGGATGGCTATCACCTCGGGGTTATAGACGGTGAATATGTTATTGATGGCCTGCAGCATATTGGCCTGGCCGCCGAAAACCGAGGCACCCTCCGTAAAAGAGCTGGTGGAGGCGGAGATCGGCTCCTTGTAATGCCGGGTCAGGGCGGAGCGGTGATACGCGCAGCAACCCTGGGAGCCATGGCTGTGCGGCAGGCATCCGTGGATGCCGAGAGCCGCATACATGGCGCCGATGGGCTGACAGGTCTTGGCCGGATTGATGGTCAAGGCCGTGCGCTCTGTTATTTCTTTCGGGGTATGTCGTAAGAGCATTGTTGTATCCTCGTTTTTTGTTTGAACAGGCTTGAAACCTGACCCTTTACAGGAAACTTACATATTTACTCCCCTCTCCACTTGTGGGAGAGGGGCCGGGGGAGAGGGAAAATACAACATATTCCGTTCAAAAAGATTCCCCCTCTCCCTAACCCTCCCCCGAGGGGGGAGGGAATTCTTGGCTTCCCGCCACGGGCTCGGTGCCGAGCACCGTTGTTACTCCCAAGCAAAGGAGCCCGATAACTGGGGGTTCTTTTGCCAGGGGGCCTTCATGAAGCCCCAGACCTTGGAGTTCACCATCCGGTCGATCTCCTTGTAAAAGTTGACCGCCCCCTGGAAACCGGCATAGGGGCCGCCGGAGTCATAGCTATGGAGCTGCTTCATGGGCACGCCAAGTTTCTGGATGGAATATTTCTCCTTGACCCCTGCGCAAAAAATATCCGGCTTCATCAATTCGACGAGTTTCTCCGCTTCGTACTGGTTCAGATCGTCGATGATAAGCGTGCCCTTGTCCATGTCCGCGGCCAGGCCGTCATAATGCTTGAACCTGTAGCCTGCCTTTTCAAGGGCTTTCATTTCCTTGTCGCTTTTGCGCGGCTTGAAACGGGTTTCGTCCGCCGAAACCTCGATCTCCTCGATGTTGCGGCTATCCGCATCCACCTGGATATTGGGCAGCACCTGGCGTCCTTCATAATCGTCCTGATGCCCGAACTCATAGCCCGCGGAGATGGTTTTCATCTTGAGCTCGTCAAAGAGTTCCTTGTAATGATGGGCCCGTGAACCGCCGACAAACATCATCGCGGTCTTGCCTTCGGTCCGGGGGGTGATTTCGGCCAGGGCCGCCTCCACCTCGGGCATCTCCTCGGCGATAACCGCTTCCACCCGATCGATAAGCGCCTTTTCGCCGAAATACCCGGCGATCTTGCGCAGGCTCTTGGCCGTGGCCTTGGCGCCGATGAAATTCACCTTGACCCAGGGGATGCCGTATTTGGTCTCCATCATGTCCGCCACGTAGTTGATGGAGCGGTGGCACATGACCGCGTTCAGATCCGCGGTATGGGAGGAGGCGAACTGGTCATAGGTCGAGTTGCCGGAAAAGGTCGAGATGCAGGTGATCCCGCATTTCTTGAAGATCCGGTCGATCTCGAAACCGTCGCCGCCGATGTTGTACTCGCCCAAAAGATTGATCTTGTACTTGCCCGGCTTCACCTCGTCGTTCTGACCCACCAGATGCCTAAACACCTGATTGTTGGCGATGTGATGGCCCGCGGACTGGCTCACCCCCTTGTACCCTTCGCAGGAAAAGGCGTAGACGTTGCAGTCGCCGAATTTTTCCTTCATGTTCTTGCTCACGGTATGGATGTCGTCGCCGATCAACCCCACCGGACAGGTGGCGAACACGGCGATGGATTTGGGATGAAAGAGGTCATAGGCCTCCTGGATCGCCTGGGCCAGCTTTTTCTCGCCGCCGAAGATGATGTCCTGCTCCTGCATGTCCGTGGAAAAGCAGTAGTTCATATAGTTTTCCCCGTCCGGCCCCGCATCGGTCTGGTTGCGGCGGGTCAGCCAGGCATAAAAGCTGCAGCCGATGGGACCATGCACCAGATTGACGATGTCGCGGGTCGGCCCCATGATAACGCCCTTGCAGCCGGCATAGGTGCAGCCGCGCATGGTGATGATGCCGGGAATGGTGCGCACGTTGGCGGTGAGTTCCGGGGTCTCGTTCTGCTGCGCTTCGTTGATCATAATCTGCTTGGCGCGTTTACGGGCCACCTTGGGCGGATACTTCTCAAGGAGCGCCGACTTGACCTCGGCAGGACCCCACTGCACCAGCTTTTTCTTTGTTGCTGTTGCCATTGTTACTCCTCCTTATGAGATGGCCTTCATGCCCGTCTCGCCTGTCCGGACCCGGACCGCATCGCCGAGCGGCAAAACAAAAACCTTGCCGTCGCCAGGCATGCCGGTCTGATTCGTATTGATAATGGTCTCCACTACGCAGCCCACCATGGAGTCTTCCACCACGGCGGTGATCATCCGTTTGGGGTAGAGCTTGCCCTTTTCGCCCAAGAGAGCGGCGGCTTCCTCATACCCCTGCACCGCCCCTTCAAGAAGCGCCGGGCTGACAAACCCCACCCCGCGGCCTTGGGCCTCATGGGCAAAGAAAGCGTCAACGCCGCAGTCGGTGAGGGCCTGCTTGGTCTGATTCATCATGTTTATGCGCACGATGGCGATGACCTCTTTCATGGCGCCACCCCTTCTGCGGCATAAGCGGTCTCCTTGACCCCGGAGCTGATGGTGTAGGATTCCTCCACCTCGGAAACGAAAATCTTGCCGTCGCCGAATGCCCCCTTGCCGGCGGAGCGGGCCGTATTCATCACGGTATCGATGAAAAAATCCTTATCCGCCGTGTTGATGACGCTCATCAACATAACCTTGGGCAGCTCGTCGTAGGTAACCTCGCCGATCTTGATGCCGCGCTGCTTGCCGCGCCCGGCCACGGAATATTTGGTAACCGCCGGAAAGCCCGCCTCCATGAGGGAGGCGAGAACCTTGTCTGCTTTCTCCGGCCGGACAATTGCTCTGATCATAGTCAACATTGGTTTTCTCCTTTTTGTTATAGGCATAGGTCATATGCGGCCTACAGGACCTATAGTTTTTCAGTTCATCAACCCGTAGTCCATCAGGAGCTTCTCAAGCTCCTCGATCTCCAGGGGGGTGGGAATAACAAACTTCGTGTTTTCGTCGATGGCCTTGGCCAGCCCACGGTAGGCGTCCGCCTGCTTAACCTCGGGATTCCACTCGAGAACGGTCTTGCGGTTGATTTCGGCGCGCTGCACGTCGTTGTCCCGGGGCACGAAGTAGATCATGTGGGTGCCCAGCTTTTTGGCAAATTCCGAGATCATCTCCTCCTCGTTGTCAACGGCGCGCGAGTTGCAGATGAGCCCGCCCAAGCGCACGGAGCCGCTTTGCGCGAACTTCATGATGCCCTTGCTGATGTTGTTGGCCGCGTACATGGCCATCATCTCGCCGGAAACAACGATGTAGATTTCCTCCGCCTTGCCGTCGCGAATAGGCATGGCAAAGCCGCCGCACACTACGTCGCCCAAAACGTCGTAAAAGGCATAATCCAGCCCTTCGCTCTCTTCATACGCACCCAGGGATTCCAGCATATTGATGGAGGTGATGATGCCGCGTCCCGCGCAGCCAACGCCGGGCTCGGGGCCACCGGACTCAACACACCAGGTGCCGCCGTAGCCTGCCTTGCGGATATCGTCGAGCTCAACATCCTCGCCCTCCTCGCGCAGGGTGTCCAAAACTGATTTCTGGGCCAGGCCGCCCAGCAGGAGCCGGGTCGAGTCCGCCTTGGGATCACACCCCACGACCATGACCTTTCTGCCCAACTCCACCAAACCTGCCACGGTGTTCTGGGTGGTTGTTGATTTGCCTATGCCGCCTTTGCCGTAAATTGCCACCTTGCGCATTGCTACTCCTCCTTGCTCTGTATTGAATATGGGTTGTCGCATTCCATTGGCTTGCGCTGCCGTCGGTTGCCTCTATCGCAAGGGGTGTGCCAGAGCGGGACGCCACCGGACACTTTTCGTTCAACATATTGATATTACTATTTTTATTGAGACAATCAGCAAACAGTGGTGCTGTACAGCCTGTTCCCTTTTGTAAGGTTGGCTACAAAAAGGAAGGAGAGCGACCGGAATGGAAAGGGGAAGAACAAGGGAGTTTTATTACATTTATGTATTGAAAAAGAAAACGATTTGCTCGAAATGTAACTTTTTCGCAAACATCGCGCACTGCCCCACGGACCAGCACACAATATATTTATTTTAATTTCAGCAAGTTACAAAAAGTCCCCGTACGCAATGTTACATTTTTGAAGCAATGGAACATTTTTTGCTAAATCAACACCACAGGAGACATGCACTCAAACATTTACCTGACTAGCGCTAATCTCCCGCAAAACGTAATTTGTACATCAGAGAGCCCCTACGAAATTCTCCCTCTCCCCCGCTTTGGTGGGGGAGAGGGCTGGGGAGAGGGGGCACACGGCGCTGTTCACCCTCTCCCTGACCCTCCCCCTAAAGGGCGAGGGAATTTGCGGAAGATGAGCGCTAATCAGGAACATTTATCGTCAACCCAGCACCCCCAAAGGCGGACCCAGCCCATGATCAAACCCGACTACCCCACCGAACGCCTTGAATTGCAGGCGCTCTATCAGATAAGCCAGCTCATCGGCTCCGCCCTGGACATCAAGAAAACCCTGTCCGAGGTCTTGCAGATCCTGCACGAAACCCTGCGCATGGAGCGGGCTACCCTGGTTCTCCAGGAAGAGGGCGGCGAGCATCTTTCCATTGCCGCCTCGTACGGCCTCAGCAAAGAGGAGGAGCGGCGCGGCATCTACCGGCTGGGCGAGGGGGTGATCGGCCGCATCTTTCAGTCCGCCTATCCCTTCGTGGTGCCGGACATCCACAGCGAGCCGCTTTTTTTAAACCGGACCGGGGCCCGCGCCAATCTCCCCAAAGGCGAGATATCCTTCATCGGCGTGCCGGTCATGCTGCCCGAGGCGGTGGTGGGCGTCCTTTCCGTGGACAGGCTGTTCGGCCCGGAGATCTCCTTTGAGGAAGACATCCGCTTTCTCACCGTGGTCGCCATGCTCATCGCCCAGTTCCTGCGGCTGCACAAGACGGTCTCCCTCAAGCAGCAGGTGCTGGTGGAGGAAAATCTGTTGCTCAAAAAAGAGCTGCGCAGCCGCTACAACCAGCACAACATCATCGGCCAGTGCAAGCGGATCCAGGATGTGTACAACTACATCGACAAGGTGGCGCCCAGCAGGGCCACCGCCCTGCTTCTGGGCGAGTCCGGCACCGGCAAGGAGCTGGTCGCCCGGGCCATCCACCAGGCAAGCCCCCGGGCCAACAAACCCTTCATCAAGATCAACTGCGCGGCCCTGCCGGAAAATCTTCTGGAAAGCGAACTGCTCGGCCATGAGAAAGGCGCCTTCACCGGCGCGGCCACTCTCAAGAAGGGGCGGTTCGAGCTGGCCGATGGCGGCACCATCTTTCTCGACGAGGTGGGGGAGCTGCCCCTGGCCCTGCAGGCCAAGCTGCTCAGGGTGTTGCAGGAGCAGATGTTCGAACGGCTGGGCGGCACCCAGACCATCACGGTCAATGTCCGGGTCATTGCCGCCACCAACCGCAGCCTGGAAGAATGCGTCGAACAGGGAACCTTCCGGGCCGATCTCTTCTACCGCCTCAACGTGGTTCCCGTTGTCCTGCCGCCGCTGAGGGACCGGCGGGAGGACATCCCCCTGCTCCTCGATCATTTTCTGCAGGAGAGCAACCGCATGAACGCGCGGGAGGTCCGCCTCTCAAGCTCGGTGGTCCAGCTCCTCTGCGGCTACACCTGGCCGGGCAACGTCCGCGAGCTGCAGAACCTCATCGAGCGGTTGGTGATCATGGCGGACCGCGACACCATCGTCTCCCGTGAGCTGCCGAGCTACATCACCGCGGAACCGGAAGCAGAGAGCTTGAGTGCGCCATCCTGTCGCCTTGTCGCCCCCTCCCCCGAAGGGATGGGACTGGCAGACGAACCCCTGCCCACAATCGCTGCGCACAAGTCTTTGAAGGACATGGAAAAGACGGAGGTGGAGGGTGCCCTGCGGCGGCACGGCTGGGTGCAGGCCAGGGCCGCACGGGAGCTGGGGTTGACCCAGCGTCAGATGGGCTATCGGATCAAGAAATACGGAATTGCTCCGCCGGATTTTTCCAGTTGTCCTTGGGATACAATCAAGAAATGAGGCGCAGGTAATCGCTGAAAAACTGCTGGAAATCGCCGGAGATCTTCGTCCGCAAGCGATGCGCCTCGGCCAGCAGATCAGCGGGCCGCACCACCAGGGAGCGAAACGAGGCGAGCCACTGCCCGTCCTGCTCAAGCCAGAGGCTGATGTCTTCGAACACTGCCACATGGTTGTCAAACTGCAGCCCGAGGATGTGCGGCCGCTGTTCAAGGGAAAAAGCCTCCACCTGGCATTGTTCCGAGGTGGCGAGCAGGGAAAAATGTTTGGGCAGCGGCTCCAGCACCGTCTGGCTGTGCCACTTGAACATGGGCATGGTCTTGCCGAGATTCCTGAAGGCCGGATGTTCACGGCCGTCATGGGTGACATGCCCCTGAACAAAGCCGATGCTCGGCTTAAAGTTGGGTCCTACCTGAGCGCCGAGCACGGAAGCGAGCAGTTGATGCCCCAGACAGAAACCCAGAATCGGCTTGTCCGCGTCGATCGCCCTCTTGATGAACCGTTTCTCCTCTACGAGAAACGGGTACTTCTCCTCCTGCTCCACGTTGGGCGCCCCCCCCAAAAGGATGATCCCCCCATAGCCGTTGAAGTCGGGGATCCAATCCTGCCAGACCTTGACGAGATCACAATCGATCCGGTGCGTGGCAAACGCCTCGAGAAGCAGCCGCCCCGGGCCGGCCCATGGGGTATGTTGCAAGACCAGGAGTTTCATTTTTTTGTTTTCAGGCTATTTTTTCAAGGGAAGAATCCCGAAACCAAAGGGATGACTCCTTCGGCTCCGGGATTCTTGCTGTCCGGACACACGCTAGACGTTGTTTATCTCAAAACCGGCATATGCCTCCATGCCATGCTCGCCTATATCAAGTCCCTTCATTTCCTCTTCCGCATCCACACGAATTCCAAGAGAAACCTTCAAGAGATAGAAGAGCACGAACGCAGCAACAAAACAGGTCACGCCGTATGCCGCCACGCCGATCAACTGCGTTACAAAGGAGTGCTTCGCGCTGAAAATGCCCACCGCCAGGGTACCCCATACACCGCAGACAAGATGCACGGAGATGGCGCCGACCGGATCATCAAGCTTCATGCGGTCAACAACCATGACCGAGACAACAACCAGAGAACCGGCAATAAGACCGATCACCACGGCGCTCATCACGCTGACCACATCGGCTCCGGCGGTAATGCCAACCAAACCCGCAAGGGCACCATTGAGGGCCATGCTCAGATCAGGCTTCTTCTGGATGATCCAGCTCAGAGCGCTGGCGCCGACAATGCCTGCGGCCGCAGCAAGAGAAGTGGTGACGAAGACAAAGGATACCGCGGCAGGATCGGCGGAAAGCACCGAGCCGCCGTTAAAACCGAACCAGCCGAGCCAGAGCAGAAAAACACCGATGGTTGCCAGGGGCATGCTATGCCCCATGATCGGCTTGATGGTGTTTCCGACATACTTGCCAAGACGGGGTCCGAGCAAGATGACGCCGGCCAGAGCGGCCCAGCCGCCCACGGAATGCACCAGGGTGGAGCCGGCAAAGTCATAGAATCCCATGGCGTCCAGCCAGCCGCCGCCCCACTTCCAGCTTCCCACCCAGGGATACACCACTGCCACATAGATCGCGGAAAAAATCAAAAAGCTGTGCAGCTTGACCCGTTCGGCCACAGCGCCGGAAACAATGGTCGCTGCCGTGGCCGCAAACATGGCCTGAAAGATGAAATCCGTCCAGTAGGTGTAGATCCCCACCCCGTCATCTCCGGTAACCATCATATTTTCCGGGCTCACCCCGATGCCGAAACCGGAAAAGCCGAAAATGCCCGGGATGGAAAAATCGCCGGGGTACATCAGGTTGAAACCGATCACGGCATAGGTTAAGAGCCCGATGGCAACGATGGCGGTATTCTTGAAAAGGATGTTGACCGTATTTTTCGACCGGCACAATCCCGCCTCAAGGGTCGCAAACCCGAGATGCATGATAAACACCAGAAACGTGGAAACCAGCATCCAGGTATTATTGGCAACATAGGTAGCGGCAGCGCCTGTTATCTCGGCCGTACCCTCCGCGGCCATGGCGGTTCCGGCCGAGGCAACCAGTGCCATCGTCAAGGGAAGGACCATTTTTTTTGCAATTAACCTGTTCATTGAAACGTCCTTATGCGTTGATTTGATCTGAGTCATAATGATACCTAGATGGCCTCCTTATCGGTTTCACCCGTCCGAATGCGGCAGATGGAGTCAACCGGCAGGACAAAGATCTTGCCGTCCCCGATCTTGCCGGTCTTGACGCTGGCCACGATGGCATCCACCACCTTTGCCACCATCTCCGCCGCCACCACGATCTCCACCTTTACCTTGGGAATAAAATCCACCACATATTCCGCTCCCCGGTAGATCTCGGTGTGCCCCTTTTGCCGGCCGAACCCTTTCACTTCCGTAACAGTCATCCCCTGAACGCCAAGCTCAGCCATGGCAGCCTTCAGGTCATCAAGCTTGAACGGCTTGATTATCGCCTCAATCTTCTTCATTCCGCTTCCTCCTTTTATCCAAAGATCCTCAATGAAAACATTTCCCGCTGACATAGCGCGTGATACAATTCAAACACTGCTTTTTCAAAGAGCGTGCCAACGCCTGGAAAAAGAAAAAGATACCATGCAACTCATTGAGTTTAGGCATCTTTTCCAAGACGCCACACCCAAGGCTGAATTCCACAACCGGAAAATATATTACTTTTTTGTCAGTAATGCGCATCCGTGTGAAACTTTTTTGTTACTTTTTTGTGGGCAAGATACAAAGCAAGGGGGTGTTTTTGGGTTGCCGGCAGTCGCGGACCAGGAGCGCGGATGCAGTTGCCGAGGCTTGAAAATCGTACAAAAGGCGGAATCGCTGTGAGCAGAGGGAAAAAAACCTTGACGCAACAAGGAGGATAAGTCAAATGTACATTTAACTTATCCGTTGATGAAGAGAGGAATAGTCGATAGGGGCGCAACAGCCACAGGACTCCACCCAGCAACGTCTCTCCACAGACAGCCGACACGTTGCGCAGCAACACGCGGCCTGGGCTTTTGACGCGACCCCCTCTGTTTTTCGCGGAAACCCGCCCCCACCCTTTACAAAGAAACAGTACCCATGAAAAAACGCATCCTTCTCACCCTCCTTGGTTTGTTGCTGGTGGCCGGCATCCTTGTCGGCATCAAGGGCTTGCAGATTTTCACGATGGTGGACAAAGGCAAGAGCTTTACCCCCCCGCCGGAAACAGTGACCACGACCAAGGCCCGCCCGGAATCCTGGGAGATTGCCTTGCGCGCCGTGGGCTCGCTGGAAGCGGCGCAGGGTGTGACCGTTTCCGCGGAGCTGTCGGGCAAGGTGGCGCGCCTGGCTTTTACCCCCGGGACCTGGATAGAGGCGGGCAGCCTCCTGCTCCAGCAGGACACCTCTTCCGAGGAGGCCCAACTGCAGGCGGCGGAAGCCGAAGCCGCGCTGGCCAAGGTCAATTTCGAGCGGCTCCGGGTGCTCGTCGAGACCAACGCCGTTTCCAAGGCCGCCTACGATGACGGTGAGGCGAAACACAAACAGGCCATGGCCCAGGCCGACACGATCCGGGCCACCATCGCCAAAAAAACCATCCGCGCCCCATTCTCCGGCCGCCTCGGCATCCGCTTGGTCAATCTGGGCCAGATCCTCAAGGAGGGCGAGCCCATTGTTTCCCTCCAGGCCATGGACCCAATTTTCGTCAATTTCATGCTGCCCCAACAGGATCTGGCCCGCATCCAGCCAGGGTTGCCGGTGCGGATAACCTCCGACGCCCTGCCCGGCCGCACCGTGGCCGGCAAGATCACCGCCATCAACCCGCAGGCGGACAGCGCCACCCGCAATGTCCGGGTGCAGGCCACCGCGGCCAACAAAGAGGAACGGCTGCACCCCGGCATGTTTGCCACGGTGGCCGTGGTGCTGCCCGGCAAGAACCAGGTGTTGGCCATCCCCGCAACCGCGGTGCTTCCTGCGCCCTACGGCGATTCGGTCTTTGTGGTTGAAGAGCAAAAAGACGAAAAAACCGGCAAGTCCGGCCTGGCGGTGCGCCAGCAGTTTGTCCGCCTCGGGGAACGGCGCGGCGATTTCGTCGCCGTGGCCTCGGGCCTTGAGGATGGGGCAACCGTGGTCAGCACCGGGGTGTTCAAGCTTCGCAACGGCCAGTCCGTGGTGGTGAACAACGGGCTAAACCCGAAGTTCAGCCTGGATCCCAAGCCGGGCAACAGTTGATTTTTTTGAGTCAAATCCCATGAAATTCACCGATCTCTTCATCCGCCGCCCCGTGCTTGCCATGGTGATCAGCCTGCTCATCATCATTGCCGGGTTGCAGGCGTTGCGCAGCCTCAATGTGCGCCAATACCCCAGGAGCGAGAACGCGTCGGTCACAGTGACCACCATCTATGTCGGAGCCAATGCCGAACTGGTCCGGGGCTTCATCACCACCCCGCTGGAGCGTGCCATTGCCGCGGCCGACGGCATCGATTATCTCCAATCCCGAAGCAGCCAGGGCGTCTCCATCATCACCGCCCGGTTGAAGCTCAACTATGATGCCACCAAGGCCCTGGCCGAGATCAGCTCCAAGGTGGATCAGGTTCGCCGCGATCTGCCCCCCGAGGCCGAGGTGCCGGTGATCAACATCGAATCCGCGGACAGCCAGTTTGCCTCGGCCTACCTCAGCTTCACCTCCGACGTGCTTGCCCAGAACGAAATCACCGACTATCTGACCCGGGTGGTGCAGCCCCGCCTTTCCGCCATCCAAGGGGTGCAGCGCGCCGACATCCTCGGCGGCCGCACCTTTGCCATGCGCATCTGGCTCAAGCCGGAACGCATGGCCGCCTACAACGTCAGTCCGGCCGAGGTGCGCAAGATCCTGGCCGCCAACAACTACCTGGCCGCTCTGGGGCAGACCAAGGGCTCGCTCATCCAGATCAACCTCACCGCCGATACCGATCTGCGTTCGGTGGAGGAATTCAAGCGGCTGGTGATCCGGGAAGAGAACGGAGCCGTCATCCGCCTGGCCGATCTGGGCGATGTGGCTCTGGGGGCCGAGGACTATGACAACGAGGTGCGTTTTTCCGGCCAGACCGCCACCTTCATCGGGATCTGGCCCCTGCCCAATGCCAACTCCCTGGACATGATCAAGCTGATCCGCACGGAGATGGCGGCCATTGAAAAGGATCTGCCCAGCGGCCTCAAGGGGCGCATCGCCTACGACGCCACGGCCTACATCGACAACGCCATCAACGAGGTGCTCAAGACCCTGGGCGAGACCCTGCTCATCGTGATCGTGGTCATCTTCCTCTTTCTCGGCTCCCTGCGCTCGGTGCTGATTCCGGTGGTGGCCATCCCCCTGTCGCTCATCGGCGGCCTCTTTCTCATGCAGCTCTTCGGTTTTTCCATCAATCTGCTCACCCTGCTGGCCATCGTTCTTTCGGTGGGGCTGGTGGTGGACGACGCCATCGTGGTGGTGGAAAACGTCGAACGCCACCTCAGCCAGGGCAAATCGCCGCTGGAAGCGGCCCTGCAAGGGGCCCGCGAACTGGTGGGTCCGATCATCGCCATGACCATCACCCTGGCCGCGGTCTATGCGCCCATCGGCTTCCAGGGCGGGCTCACCG
The DNA here is from genome assembly GCF_046883345.1 of Hydrosulfovibrio ferrireducens. Lineage (NCBI taxonomy): Bacteria > Pseudomonadati > Thermodesulfobacteriota > Desulfobulbia > Desulfobulbales > Desulfobulbaceae > Hydrosulfovibrio > Hydrosulfovibrio ferrireducens. The sequence continues at coordinate 15,366 of NZ_JALKCW010000012.1, forward strand.
GCTCGCTTTTCCGGGAATTCGCTTTCACCCTGGCCGGAACGGTGACCATCTCCGGGGTGGTGGCCCTGACCCTGTCGCCGATGATGTCGGCAAAACTGCTCAAGCCGGGGCTCGAAGAGCGCGGCCTGGCAGGCAGGATCGCCCGCGGCTTTGCCCGGCTGCGGGAAGCCTATGGCGGATGGCTTGACGCCACCCTCGCCGCCCGGCCCGCGGTCTATACGGTCTGGGTCGTCATCAGCCTGCTCAGCATCCCCATGTTCACCATGTCAGCCAAGGAACTGGCTCCCAACGAGGATCAGGGGGTCATCTTCGGCATCGTGGACGCGGCGGCCAACTCCACCCTGGATCAGACCAGCGGTTTTACCGCCGCCGCCAACAAGGTTTTTCTCTCCATCCCGGAAACACAATTCACCTTCCAGTCCACCCAGCCCACCTCGGGATTCAGCGGCATGGTCACCAAGCCTTGGGGCGAACGGCAGCGCTCGGTGTTTGCGATCATGCCCGAGGTGCAGCAGAAGCTCCAGGCTCTGCCCGGCATCCGGATCTTCCCGGTGTTGCCGCCCGCACTCCCGGGCGGCGGCCAGTTTCCGGTGGAATTCATCCTGGCCTCCACGGCGGAAACCCCACGGATCCTGGAATTCGCCCAGCAGATCCAGCAAAAAGCCATGCAAAGCGGGATGTTCGCCTTTCCGCCGATCATCGACATGAAGATCGATCAACCCCAGGCGGAGTTTGTCATCGACCGCGACAAGGTGGCGGATCTCGGCCTCAACCTGCAACAGGTGGGCGCGGATCTCGGCGCCATGGTGGGCGGCAACTTCGTCAACCGCTTTGACATCGCCGGCCGCAGCTACAAGGTCATCCCCCAGATCGCCCGGATCGACCGGCTCAACCCGGAACAGCTCCAAAATATCCACATCTCCGGGCCAAACGGCCAACTGGTGCCGCTTTCCACCGTGGCCACCATCCAGAACTCCACCGTGCCCCGCTCCCTGAACCGCTTCCAGCAACTGAACGCGGTCACGATCAGCGGCGTTGCCATCCGCCCCCTGGACGAGGCGTTGCGCTTCCTGGAAGACGAGGCCGCCAAGATCCTGCCCCAGGGGTATGTCCTTGACTACACCGGCGAGTCCCGCCAGTTGCGCAGCGAGGGCAACAAGTTCCTGCCCGCTTTCGCTCTGGCCGTGGTCCTGATCTTCCTGGTCCTGGCCGCCCAGTTCAACAGCTTCCGCGACCCCTTCGTCATCCTGGCCGGCTCGGTGCCCCTGGCCATGTTCGGGGCGCTGATCTTCACCTTTCTCAAGATCCCCGACCCCAACACCCCTTTCTGGACCAATGGCTGGACCACCACCCTCAACATCTATTCCCAGGTGGGGTTGGTGACCCTGATCGGCCTGGTGGCGAAAAACGGCATCCTCATCGTCGAATTCGCCAACACCCTCCAGGAAAAAGGCCATGCCAAGCTGGCCGCCATCAGGGAAGCGTCCATGACCCGGTTGCGCCCCATCCTCATGACCAGCACCGCCACGGTGGCGGGCCACTTCACCCTGACCCTGGTGACCGGCGCCGGAGCCGCGGCCAGAAATTCCATCGGCCTGGTGCTGGTGGGCGGCATGGCCGTGGGCACCCTGTTCACCCTCTTTGTGGTGCCTTCCATCTACATGCTGGTGGCCCGCGATCATGGGCAGGACCGGGTGCTCACACCCACCCCCAGCACAGAGGAAACCGCAACCCCATGAGCACGTCCGATATCTGGGATGCCCTCGGCTCCCTGCCGGAACAGGAAATGACCCATGTGGTCACGCGGCTTTTTGCCCTGTATGAGGCCCGGCTCCGCCAAAATCCTGGCGACGCGGAGGCCCTGCATTTTTTCAGCAACCTCAACCTTGCCGTTACCGAGACCAGCCAATGCAACAGCAACAGACGATAACCCGGCGCAAGCGATCACCTTCCGCCGCGATCAGCGCCTCGCTCCTGCTCCTTTTTTGCCTTGTGTGCGCCAGGCCAAGCTCGGCAAAGGGCTCGGGGGTTGATGCGATGTGCATGGTGCAGGAACACAATGCCCTGCGCGCCGAGATCGGCGCCCCGAAATTGCGCTGGTCCAAAGCCCTTGCCCGGCAAGCAGCAACCTGGGCCACCACCCTCAAAAAATCAGACTGCGCCATGCGGCATAGCCGTGGCACGCTGGGAGAAAACCTCTACTGGGCCAGCGCCCGGATGACAACGGCCAAAAACAAGACCAGGAGCGCCCCGCAGGCCATCACCGAAAAAGACGTGGCCGCCGCCTGGGCCAGCGAAAAAGCGTGGTACTCCCGGGCCACCAACTCCTGCAATGCGCCCCCTGGAAAGAGCTGCGGCCATTACACCCAGATGGTCTGGGCAAAAACCAAGGAAATCGGTTGCGCCAAAGCGGTCTGCGATGACAACTCGCAGATCTGGGTGTGCAACTATGCGCCGGCCGGAAATTTTGTCGGGCAAAGACCGTACTGACCGCATCTCCCCTCTGCCGGGCAGTCGCGATCGTGCCCGCATCTTCGCCACCCCCTCGACAGCAATCTCCAATCCCGCTATGATGTAAGCGAAGATCAAACAGGGAGAATGCCGCCATGGACCAGCCGCTTGCGTCACTGAACACCATTGCCGACCGGGCCATCACCTATCTGGTGGACTACAGCTTTCAGATGATCGGGGCCACCATCATCCTGGTGGCCGGGTTTTTCCTGGGCAACTGGGTGGCCGTGGCCGTGGGCAAGCTCTGTGAAAAACGGGGGCTTGATGTCACCCTGCGCCATTTTCTTTCCTCCTTTGCCAAGATCATGGTCATCGCCTTTGCGGTGATCATGGCCTTGAGCAAGTTCGGGATCACCATCGCCCCCTTCATCGCGGCCATCGGCGCGGCCGCCTTCGGCGCCACTTACGCACTCCAGGGGCCGCTCTCCAACTACGGGGCCGGCCTTTCCATCATCCTGGGCCGCGCCTTTCTGGTGGGGGACACCATCGCCGTGGCCGGAGTCTTCGGGGTGGTGGAGGAGGTTACCCTGGCCCACACCACCTTGCTCACCGAAGACGGAGTCAAGATCACCGTGCCCAACAAGCACATTGTCGGAGAGATTCTGCACAACTCCGGGGAATACCGCATTGTGGAAAGCTCGGTGGGCATCGGCTACGACGCCGACCCGACCCAAGCCATCACCGTCATCGCCCAGGCCCTTGCGGGCTTTCCCCAGATACAGAGCGGTCCCGCGCCGCAGATCGGCATCGAAGATTTCCTCGATTCCGCGGTGGCCATCGGCTACCGGTATTGGGCGCCCACCCAGCGCTACATCGAAACCATGCACGGGGTGAACTTGGCGGTGCACCAGGCGCTGGGCAGGGCAGGAATCCGTATCCCCTTCCCGCAGCGGGTGGTCACCATGGCCAAGGAGCAGAACCTTTCGTGAAAACAGCCAAGCCCTACGATACCGCAACCCTGCTCAAGCTGGCGACCTACGCCTCCACCGCCACGGCAATGGTGCTCATCGGGGTCAAGGGCATGGCCTGGTTCATGACCGGCTCCTTGAGCGTCATGGCCTCCCTGGTGGATTCGCTCATGGACGCGGCAGCCTCACTGATCAACCTGCTGGCCGTGCGCTATTCGCTGAAACGCGCGGACCAGGACCACCAGTTCGGGCACGGCAAGGCGGAATCCCTGGCCGGGCTCGGCCAAGCCTGCTTTATTGCCGGCTCGGCCATCTTTCTGCTCATGCACGCCGTCGAACGGTTGAACCACCCGCAACCCCTGCAAGCGATCAATGTCGGCCTCTGGGTCATGGTCTTTGCCATTGGGGCCACCCTGGTGCTTCTGGCCTTTCAGGGCTATGTTATCAAGCGGACCAATTCCTCCGCCATCCGCGCCGATGCCCTCCATTACAAAACCGACCTGCTCACCAACATCGCCACCATCTGCGCCCTGTTTTTTGTCGCCTCGGGCTGGCCTCTGCTGGACCCGTTAGGCGCCTTGGCCATTGCCTGTTACATCCTCTACAGCGCTTGGCAGATCGGCCTTGAGGCCATGCAGGTTCTCATGGACCGTGAACTTCCGGAAGAAACCCGCCAGCGCATCTGCGATATCGTTCTGGCCCATGGGACCGTCCTCGGCATCCACGACCTGCGCACCCGGCAGTCCGGTCAGACCATGCACATCCAGCTCCATCTCGACCTTGATCAGGGGTTGCCCCTTGCCGAGGCGCACCGGGTGGCGGATGAGGTGGAGTACGCCATCATGGCCTCCTTTCCCCAGGCCGATGTCATCATCCACCAGGATCCCCGCAATCCGGCCCGTTACCGCCGCAATCCCCTGGAATGCCAGGAGCTGCCGAAAATTCCGCCGGGTTGATCCGCCCCCCCCCGCCAGCAGCCGCCTCTTTGCCGTTGACCTCCAAACCCGCGCAGGGTACAAGAGAGAAATTCTTCCGCGCCCCACCCACAGGTGATTATGAAAACAATTATGCGCACGACTCTTGCCTATACCCTGGCCCTGTCCGCGATATTCGGCTTCTGGCATGGGGTCGGCCAGCCGCGCCCGATTCCGGAAGCGGAACTGGCTGCCCACCATACCCTGCAATGCGTGTCCTACGCGCCCTTTGAAAAGGATCAGTCCCCCTTTGATTTTGCCAAGGGCATGACCATTGACCCCGCTCGGATCGACGCGGACCTGGCCATTCTCTCCACTCGTTTTTCCTGCATCCGCACCTATTCGGTGGCCGGGCTTGAGGCCTTGCCCGAGTATGCGGAAAAATACGGGATGCAGGTGCTGCTGGGCGCCTGGGTCACGGTGGATGAGAAGGTCACCGAGCAGGAGCTGCGCAAGGTGGTGGAGCTGGCCAAGCGGTATCCCGCAACTGTGCGGGCGGTGGTGGTGGGCAACGAGGCCCTGCTGCGCAGGGAAGTCACCGGCGCGCAGCTTGCCGGGTATATCCAACAGGTCAAGGCAGCCCTGCCGGGGGTCCCGGTCACCTACGCCGATGTCTGGGAGTTCTGGCTCAAGCATCCGGAGGTGGCCCAGGCCACGGATTTCGTCATGATCCACATCCTGCCCTACTGGGAGGACAACCCCGTTGGCATCGATCAGGCCATGGTCCACATCAAAAAGATCCGAGAAGAGATCGGCGCCAAGATCCCGGGCAAGGAGATCGTCATCGGCGAAACCGGCTGGCCCTCCCAGGGACGCATGCGGGAAGGCGCATTGCCCAGCCTGGTAAACCAGGCCCGCTTCATCCGGGGGTTCATCGCCCTGGCTGAGCAGGAGCATTGGCAGTACAACCTGATCGAGGCCTTTGATCAGCCGTGGAAGCGCATCAAGGAAGGGGCGGTGGGCGGTTACTGGGGATTGTACAGCCCGGAGCGGACCGACAAGCACATTCTGTCTGGGCCGGTTTCAAATTTTTCCAACTGGCGGATGCTCTTTGCCCAATCCGCGGCCATTGGTCTGCTGACCCTGCTCATTGCCCGCGGCCACCGCGATATGGGCGCAGCCCGCTGGCTGCAATTTTCCGTGGCCATGGCTGGCGGCGCCATCCTTATTGTGCTGCAGGGACATCAGTTTTCCATCATCTCCACCAACACCTATGAATACCTCTGGGGCTTTGTCGTTCTCTCGCTGAGCGGTAGCGTCTATCTGCTGACGCTCAAAGCCATCGCCTCCGGAACCACGCCCACCCACCTCAGCCTGGATGGGTCCATGGCTTTCCTCCGGTCCAAATCCCGCCTCAACGCAGAGGCGGTAAACGGCGTGCTGCGGCTGGGGGTAATCACCTGCGCCCTGATCGCGGTTCTTGGGTTGGTGTTGGATGCCCGCTACCGGAGCTTCAACAACTTCGGCTTTGCCATCCCCGCTCTGGCCTATGTATGGTTTTTCCGCAGGCAGAAGGGGCAAGCGCCGCAGTCCATGCTCGAACACCTCAGCGGACTGCTGCTCGCCGCGGGAGGGGTGGCTATCCTGATCAACGAAACCCCGTTGAACTGGCAGGCCGATATCTGGGCGACTCTCTGCCTGCTCCTGGCCTACCCCCTCTGGCACCAAAGCCGGACCATCTCGCTGCGTCCCCTCCTCCCCTTTGGCCTTCTGGTGCTTGGCGCCTTTGGATTCTTTGCCGCCCTGCGCCACGGGATCTTCATCTCAGAGAGGCTGGTGGGGATATGCGCGGACACGCCGGACAAGACCATCTGCCTGGTCCGCGCGATGATCGGCCGGTTGATGTACAATCAGGTCTTTGCCTGGGCCAGCATTACCCTGGCCGGTCTGGCGGTCTGGCGCAACGCGGTGTGGCTGTGCTCCGTGGCCCTGGTGACGAGCCTGGCCGGACTGGCCTTCTATAATGTCAATCTGGCGGCCCTGGCCTTTGTCTTGGCCGGACTCACCCTGGTGCACCGGAAGAACAGCCAAACAATTTCCGCCTGAAACACACCGGCAGAGACTCGGCATTGATGCATGCCAAATCCCTGCCGGTGACACTACAAGGCCTGCTCGGGTCCTACGGTTGTGCCGGATCGCTGCTGCTTGCCTGAATGACATAATCAGACAATTGCTGAAACTGAGCCCTGGTCAAGGACACTTTATTCTTCTTGCCCGCCAGAATTTTCGCCCATTCCCCGGCCGACCTTTCGCTTGGCATAAAATACCGGTGGCACTTGTTGCATTCACGCAAAAAATAGCCACTCCCTTTTGCCATGCCACTGCTTTCAATCCCCGGTCCTCTCTGCCCGGACCCGACCTCCCCCGTCCCGGCCACGCAGCCGAACAACGCCAAGAAACTCATGCCCAATAGACTCCCGATCAGAATAGATTTCAGATAGTTCATTGCCTCTCCTTAAAACTGCCAACCAATGCCGAGGTTTATCGCATTATCCGGATCAGCGCCCTCGGATTCCAACACCTGATAATCCGCCTTGAGCACCAGATTCGGCACCGGGTAAAAGGCCAGGCCAAAGGTCCAATCCTGGCGATCCTTGTCCGGATTGGCTACGACCCCGGCGGGCATCCCATGCTGCGTGTCCTGTGTGTCATACCGCGCAAAGACCACGGCATCGGAATTCTGGAGTTTTCCCGTCTTCCAGGCCTCGGGCATGACGTGGTACCCGGCCTCCAGATAGTAGCCAAAGATCTCCTCGGCTACCCCACCGGTTAGGTTGTGCACTCCATCGATTTCTTCAAATGCCGCCGCGCCTTTCAGTTCGAGATCGCTCACCCTGACCCCGAAGTCGGCGGCATAGATGGTGAGGTCGCCGCTCTTGCCCGGGTCCTTGCCTTCCACGCCATTGTTGATGCCGCCCTGGTAAAAAGAACCGCCGAGCCGTAGACTCCGGCCCCAGGCTGAAGCGCTTCCCATGAACGGGTAGTAATCCAACCGGAAGGTGACAGCCATGTCGTTGAGGCTCGGGATGTCCTTGATCCGGCCATTGCGAATGCCATCGCTGGAAAACTTCGATCCGTCCAACCCGGCGACGAGATAGGCTTCGTAGCTGAGATTCTGGGCCAGATTGCCGAAAAGCCCGAGGCCGTCGGACCACCAAGTCGAGGGGATGATGTATTTATCGAAATTGGGCCGTTCCACGCTGTAGAAGGTGGTGGGTTCGTGATGCTGATTGGTGCGGCCGACCGGCGTGAGCACCCGCCCCACCCGGACATTGGCCAGATCGGAAAGAAGGAAATCCACATAGGCCTGCTCCAGCTCAAGCTCGCCCTTGGTGTCATCATCGACAAAGGCGTGCTCCAGCTCGATCTCCGAACGAAACTTGATCCAGTCGGCGAAATCATACCCAACCAAGGCGACCAGCCGGTGGATGTCGATCTGATCCTTGGATTGGCCATTCACCGAACCCTCGTTGAAGTTGGCATGGATCTCGCCGTACCCGCCGAAACTGAATTTGGAAAGTGGCGACTCCTTCTGCTGGTCCGCCATGGCCTGCGCCACCAGGGTCTTAATTTCTTCCTTGTCCTGAACAGAGTCCAGGCCAGATCCAACCTTGGGATTTTCAGCAATTTTGCCTTCCAAAATCGCCACCTGACGGCTTAACGCCTCGATGTTTCCTTGCCTGTTTTTCAATTCTCCGACAAGAACCTGCATCTGCCGCTCAAGCTCTTGGATCCTCGCTTCCTCACCGGTGGCGGCCAAGGCAAAACCAGACTGCATCGCCACCATCCCGGCACAGCAGCCAAAAACCACACTGCGCATCCTTTTCCTCATTTTTTCCTCCAGCAAAAGTTCAAGTAATACGATTAAGTTATGCGCACCTAATACATGGGCGCCAAAAAATGCCTGCTTTGGCGATAGTGACCATAAGCAGGCTACGCAAATAAAGTTAATGTTACCTTACTTGTGTCCGTGCGCTCCTTATACAAGGCGTGGTTGTGGGGGTCAAGTATTTTTTTTAGGGTACCACAACTTTATTATGGTTATTAAATTCAAGCGGCTCTTGTCACCCCCTTTTCTTGCAAAATAGGGGGAAGCAGTGTAAGAAATACTCGCCTTTACGGACAAAACAGCAGCACAACCCGAAACCCGCAAACCGGCCATGACAGAGACACAGGGCAAAGACATTCTAGAACAAGGGCTCACCGCCATGTCCATCGCCCTGGACGCCCAAGCCCGCGAGCGGCTTGCGATCTATTGCGGAGAGCTGCTCCGCTGGAGCGCCAAGATCAATCTGGTGGCCAAAGCGGAGCTGCGCGAGATCTGGGAGACCCACTTCCTCGATTCCCTTTCCCTGCTCCGGGTTCTCCCGCCGCTGGGCAGCGCCCAACAGCCGCTCCTCGACATCGGCACCGGCGCTGGCTTTCCCGGCCTCGCCCTCAAGGCGGCCAGGCCTGAGCTGCCGGTCATCCTGGTGGAGCCCCGGCAGAAACGGGTTTCTTTTTTGCGCCATGTGATCCGAACCCTGGGCCTCAAGGATATCGAGGTCCTCTGCGGCCGACTGGAAAAAAATTCCGCTAAGGTGGATGGCCAAATCCTTTCCGTGCCCATCATCACCAGCCGCGCTTTCACCAACATCGGTGAATTTCTCCTGCACACCGCTGCGGTCAATCCAACGGGCGGGAAGGTCATCTGCATGAAAGGCCCCAGGGCCGCAGAGGAGATCGCGACCTGGCGATTTGCACAGCCGGAGAGCCCCTACCGGCTACAGGAAATCGTCGAACTGACCCTGCCCTTTTCCGGCAAGGTCCGCAACCTGGTTATCTTCAATAAAGAAAGCGCGTAACAATCATGCCCAGCCCAAAAACCCCTGCCATCATGTTCCAGGGCACCTGCTCCAACGCGGGCAAATCCGTGCTCACCGCCGCCCTGTGCCGCATCCTCTTGCAGGATGGGTTGCGGGTCGCGCCGTTCAAGGCCCAAAACATGTCGCTCAACTCCTTTGTCACCCGGGACGGCGGCGAGATGGGACGGGCCCAGGTGGTGCAGGCCCAGGCCGCGCGTCTCGACCCAGATGTGCGCATGAACCCCGTCCTGCTCAAGCCCTCCAGCGACACGGGCAGCCAGGTCATTGTCATGGGCAAGCCGGTGGGCAACATGACGGTGAACGACTACCTGGCCTACAAACCCCAAGCCTTTGTCGCGGTCCAGGCGGCCTACGATTCCCTGGCCAGCGAATACGAGGTCATGGTGTTGGAAGGAGCGGGCAGCCCTGCCGAGGTGAATCTCAAAGCCCACGACATCGTCAACATGCCCATGGCCCGGTATGCCGAGGCTAAAGTACTGCTGGTGGGGGATATCGACCGGGGCGGGGTGTTCGCCTCCTTTGTCGGCACCATGGAGATATTGGACGACTGGGAGCGGGAGTTGATCGCAGGCTTTGTGGTGAACCGCTTCCGGGGCCAAAAATCGCTGCTCGCCGAGGCGCTTACCTACATGGAACAAAAAACCGGCAAACCGGTGCTGGGCGTGGTGGATTATCTGCCCAACCTGGGGTTGCCCGAAGAGGATTCGGTGAACTTCAAGGCCGGGCTTTTCAGCCCGCACCGGCCCGCGGGCGCCCATGTCACCGTGGCGCTCATCGACCTGCCGCATATCTCGAACTTCACCGATTTTGAGCCGTTTCTGGCCGAGCCGGATCTGTTTATCAAGATCGCCAGAACTCCCGCCGATCTCGCGGACGCGGATGCGGTGATCCTGCCGGGCAGCAAGAACGTGATCGCTGATCTCAAATGGCTAGTCAAATCCGGTCTGGCCGAGTCCCTGAAACAATACAGCCAGCAGGGAAAGGAAATCGTCGGCATCTGCGGCGGCTTCCAGATGCTGGGGTTGAAGATTGACGACCCCTACCATATCGAGTCCGGCGGAGAGACCCTCACCGGCCTCGGGTTGCTCGACCTTGCCACGGTGCTGGAGAAAGACAAGACCCTGACCCGGCAGATGGGCCACCATCTTGCCTCGTCCCTTGCGGTACATGGCTACGAGATCCACCACGGCCAGAGCCGGGCGCAAGAGACCTGCGACATCCTCCGCTTCACCAACGGGGAAAGCGGCGGGATGGGCAACTCCTCCCAAACTATCTGGGGCACCTATCTGCACGGGATCTTCGATGCGGACCCCTTCCGGCGCTGGTTCATCGACCGGCTGCGGCAGAGGCGGGGGCTTGCCCCGCTCAACAAGGTGCAGGCCGCTTACGACCTGGAACCGGCCTTTGACCGGTTGGCCGAGGCGGTGCGCAGCCAGATCGACATGGACGCCATCTACCGGTTGCTTGAAAAATGATCGGGCTCGAATACCAAATCCTCATCGCCATCCTCCTGGATCAGCTTTTCGGCGACCCGCGCTGGCTGCCGCATCCGGTGCGGATCATCGGCGCGGCCTGCACCTGGTGCGAGCGGATCACCCGCGCGCTGCTGCCGCCGCTTGTCGCGGGAATCTCCTCGGTCATCCTGGTCCTGGCACTCACCGGAGCCACGACCTGGGGCATGATCGCAGGTGCAACCCTCCTCCACCCCTGGCTGGGAACCGCAGCGTCCATTGTCATTCTCTACACCACCATCGCAACCCGCGATCTGGTGCGCCACAGCACCGAGGTCCACGCCGCTCTGCAGAATGGGGATCTCCCAGAGGCCCGCAAACGGGTGGGAATGATCGTGGGCCGGGACACGGCCAATCTCGACCAGGCCGGAGTGACACGGGCGGCGGTGGAATCGGTGGCGGAATCCATGGTGGACGGGGTGACCGCGCCGCTTTTCTTTGCCCTGCTGGGCGGGCCCGTGGGGGCCATGCTGTACAAGGCGATCAACACCATGGATTCCATGTTCGGCTACAAAAACGCCCAATATCTCAAATTCGGCTGGGCAGCGGCCCGGCTGGACGACCTGGCCAACTTCATCCCGGCCCGCCTCACCTCCTTGATGATCCCGGCCGCCTCCTTCCCGTTGCGGCTTGACCCGAAACGCTCCCTGCTGACCCTGCTCCGGGACCGGTTCGCCCACGCCAGCCCCAATTCTGGGCATACCGAGGCGGCGGTGGCCGGCGCCCTGGGCGTGCAACTTGGCGGCCCAAACAGCTACTTCGGCACGGTGGTGGAAAAGCCGGCCATCGGCGATGCCACCCGGCCCCTGGAACCCCAGGACATCCTCCGCGCCAACCATCTGATGCTGCTTGCCTCCGCCCTGACCCTGCTTGTCTGTCTCGCTCTGCGGTGGCACGTCATTATCCTTCTGCCTGCGTTGTTTTCCTGATCATCCTCTTCCTGCAAACACCCTCGGCGCCACGCGGATATCCCTGGATTTTTCCTGCCCCGCCAGCTACGATTAAAAAAAGTCCTTTCTCCCGGCACGGGAGAACCCTCTATCCAAGCAGGAATATGGCATGGCCGGCATACTCAAAAAACTTTTTTCCCCGCGGCAGGTGAGCCTTGGCACCCTTGTCCTGGGATTTCTCCTTGTTCTCAGCTTCATCCCCCTGACGGCCTTTTCCTTCTTCACCCTGGACGGAATTCTCTCCCAGTTGAGTGCCATCGAAGAAAAAGAAGAGTTGCACTTCATGCAGGATGAACTGCATCAGCTTGAAACACAGATTGAACATTACCAACAGATAATCGACTTTGTCTCCCAGTTGCCAGCGGTCATGGAGATCCTGAACCGGGGCGAAAGCAGCCCCGGCAGCATCGGCAAGGACACAGCCTCTCTCCGCTATACCGGGGTGCTGAACAGAACCTTTGCCAAAAACCGCGATGTGGTGAGCATCCATGTACTCGATCAGAATTCTGCCGTGCGGTTTTCCCTGTCCAAAAAGGCGGGCACTATGGAATACCAACAGAGCCGGAAACCACCGCGCACGGTTGACCCTGAATCCATAGAAAAAACCCTGGCCATGCAGGAGAAGGGTTTCTTAACCATCCCGCTGCAAGAAACCCTGCAAGGAGAGGATGACCAGGCATCCCACCGGCTTTTGGTCCGCATTCTCACCCCGATCCAAATGGACGGCGAAACGATCGGGGTCTATCTTGCCGACATCGACATGGGGGTGCTCATTCAGGCCTTTCCCGAGATGCGGTGGGTCTTAAGCGACGGCTGCTATCTGTCCGAAAATCCCCGCAATGGTTCGGCCTTTCTCGATTTTCCAGAACTCAGAAAACTATTTGCTTCTAAAAAGGCCGGGGTCTTGGGGGTTGCCGACCGAAAAACGGCCTGGGTTCCCTTCTTTACCGGACAGAATGACGCCATCTCCCTGTGGGCCGGAAAACCCATCGCTCTTGCCTCGGTACGGACTGCCCGGCAACAAATCCTGATCACCGTCCTGGCGTGTCTTGGGCTGTTGCTGACCGGGGGGCTGGCCATCTCCTTCCTTTTTGCAAAATATGTCCGTCGCCTTTCCCGGCAATTTCTTGCCGGACTGGAAGAATCCATCCTCCACCACAAGCCGGTTTTATGGAGCAAGGACATCCGAATTCGGGAATTTTCCGAATTTTCAGAGAAGATGGATTCCCTGCTGAGCGAACATGAGACCTTGGAGCAGGAACGCCTGGATTCTCAACGGAAACTGCAGGAAAGTGAAGAGATCTTCCGGGTTGTTTTCAATTCGGTGCAGAGCGCGGTGATCCTCATCGACAACCATGACATGATTCGTTTCTTTAACCCCGCGGCAGAGCGCATTTTCGGATATACCTGCGAGGAGGTTCTCGGCAAGAGCTTGCACAGCCTGGTGGTGGTGGAGGAAATGCAAGCAACGGCGCGGAAGGCTTTGGCGGAATTCTGGCACACAGGCCAAGGGCCGATCATTGACACTTCGCGCGAACTCGTGGCCAGAAAAAAGGACGGGAGGATCTTTCCCGCCGAAGTCTTTGTGGCCCGGGTGAGAAAAAACGATGCCTATTGGGCCGTCGGCGCGGTGCTCGATATCACCGACCGCAAGGTCAAGGAAGAAAAACTGGTGATGCTGGCCACCATGGATGGCCTCACCGGGGTGTTCAATCGGCGGCATTTCCTGTTTTTGGCCGAGCAGGAGGTCGCCAGGAGCAAACGATACAACAAGGATATTTACTTCCTGATGTTCGATCTCGACCATTTCAAGGAGATCAACGATACCTACGGCCATGAGGCAGGAGATAGGGTGCTGCAGGATTTTGCCTCGATCTGCACCGCGGGGCTGCGCAGGGCGGATATCTTCGGCCGCATGGGGGGGGAAGAGTTTGCCGCTCTTGTGGTGGAGGCTAAAGGAGAGGAGGCCTTGGCCGTGGCCGAGCGGATCCGGAAAAACTTCGCCTCCCAGAGCATCGGCAAGGACGGGACGGAAAAAAATCTCAGTGTCAGCATCGGGATCAGCCGGCTCGACCCCGCGACCGGGAGCCTGGAAGCCGCGTATGCTAAAGCGGACAAAGCCCTCTACGAAGCAAAAGATCAGGGGCGCAACAGGGTGATCATGGCCGCGGGGTGATCATCTCAAAAAAAAGACAGGGCGCTACTTCACGCCATAATTCCCAAGGGCTTCCAGATATGGCCCGAACAGGTCGTTATAATCGTTCATGCCCCTTTTCAGGATGATGGAAAAATAGCCGGCGTCGTTGTCGTTGACCACCAGATTGGCGCTGTTGGCCAAGGCTTCCAGATCGTACAGGGTGCGAAACTCCGGGCCGACCAGGACATAAAAGACATAGCGCCGCCGGGACATGGCCATTTCCCGCATATACTGGTGAACCGCGGAGCCGTCCAGTCCCTCCCCCTCAAACTTGCTGTGCAGCACCACCGCCTCAAAATTCATGAACTGCATCTTGGCGATGGCCTCTTCCGCCGAACGAACGTAGGTGGGCTGGTAGCCCATCTCGCCGAAGGCCATGGTCGCCTGGGTGGTTATCTCCTCGTCCCCGGCCATGATCAGGGCGTGGGGCACGTTCTCAACCGCCTCCTTTTGGCTGTACACCCCGCTGGACAACCAGCCGAGATCGGGCGGTTTGGGGGCGTCCGGCGGCAGGCGCACCGGCTGGGGTTTTTTTTGGGCCGCAGCCACCATCCCCACCGCCGCCTGATCCTCATTGCCGGTGTGCTCGGCAAAAAGCACGTCCATTAAGGCGCCCGCAGGCTGACCGGCCACCGAACCGTCACTGTTCAATTCAATGGGCTGCTTGCATTTCGGACAGCCGATCTTCAGGGTTCTACCCACGGAGAGCGAGGCAAGGGCGCTCTTGATTTTTTCAAGCTGGGCGTCACTCAGCATGAGGGTCTGCTGGCAATGGGGACACTGGGCAAGCATGGATTTCCTCCGGTATTAAGCTACAAGCTGCGGGCTGTAAACGGCTCCTAAAACCCCGAGCGCCGCTTCTCTTCCTGTTTCACATCCATGGCCAGGCCGGTGATCCCGGTGGTGGACTCGCCCCGGGCGGACTTGATGGAGTCCAGCCCCCGGTTGACCGCGGTTTTCCGGGTGCAGTAACTGGCGGCGGTCTCCTCGGTGATCAGGCCGTCCTCGTACAGTTCAAGGATATGCTGGTCAAAGGTCTGCCAGCCAAGGGCCTTGGCGTCGGCAATAATGTCATAATAGGTCTTATCCTCTGTTTCCCCGTTCATGATCAGCTCGCGCACCCGCAGGTTCATGCCCATGATCTCGAAGGCCGCCACCCGCCCGCCGCCGACCTTGGGCAACAGCCGCTGACAGACGATCCAGCGGATGGTGTCCACCAGCCGGTTGCGCACCTGGGCCTGTTCCTCCTGCTCGAACATGCCAAGTATTCGGTTGATGGTCTGGCCCGCGTCCACCGTATGCAGGGTGGAGAGCACCAGATGCCCGGTTTCCGCGGCGGAAAGACCGATCTCCATGGTTTCCCGGTCGCGCATCTCGCCCACCAGAATAACCTTGGGCGCTTGCCGCAAGGCAGCCCGCAACCCCGAGGCAAAGGAGTCGAAATCATTGCCCAGCTCCCGCTGGTTGAAGGTTGCCATCTTGTGCTGGTGCACATACTCGATGGGGTCTTCCAGGGTAACGATATGCACCGGCTTCTCGTCGTTAATCTTGTCCAGCAGCGCGGCCAGGCTGGTGGATTTACCGGAACCGGTGGCGCCGGTAACGAGGATAATGCCGTTGCGCTCCCCGGCCATGTTGTAAAAAAGCTTGGGCAGATTCAACTGGCTGATGGTCGGGATCTGCATCTCCAGTTTCCGCAGCACCGTGGAGAGGTTGGTCTTTTGCGAGAAAACATTCACCCGGAACCGGGCCTTCTGGCCCAGCCAGTAGGAAAGATCGCAGGAGCCGTGCTTGACCAGATCGTCGAGCAGTCTCTTGTTGCCGCCGATGAGATTGAGGGCGAAAACCTCGGCCTGGAATGGGGTAAGCGAAGGCACCTCCGGCTCCACCGTCACCGGCACCAGTTGCCCGGAGGTCTCCACCTGCAGGGGCTTGCCCACCGTGATATTGAGATCGGAAACATTGCCGTAGGTTTCCAACATGCTGGTAATCCAGTAGTCTATCTCCGTTTGTTTCATGCCCTTCACCTCTCCACCATGTTCCGTAGTCTGCCTGGCCCCTTTACTACAAGGATTGTATAAGAACGGCCCGGATTCTGACAACTATTTCTTTTTCACCAAAAAATAGAGCACGCCCGGATGCTTCATATTGCCGGCCGCCGCCTCGGCATAACGCCCGCCGCCCCAAAATAGATCAAGCCTCCCCGGTCCGATGATGGCGGAGCCGCAATCCTGATTCACCACAAAACGGTGCAAGGGTTCCCAGCCGATGATTTCGCCGGCCGCATCGGCTATTGGCTTGCGGGTGGCGAGAAAAGCGAGGCTGCCGGGGGGAAAGCACTTCTGGTCCAGGGCCACGGACCGGCCCGGGGTCAACGGCTCGCCCAGACACCCCAGGGGACCGGCGGCACCATCATCCCCCCAGCGGAAAAAAACAAAGGATTCGTTATGGCGCAGGATCTTCTCCCGCTCCTCGGGGTGTTCCGTGAGATAACGGACGATCCCGGGCATGGTCGCCTCTTCCTTTCCCATGACGCCGTTTTCCACCAGCAGCCGCCCGATGCTGCGATACTCGCGCCCGTTTTTCGCGGCAAACTGCACCCGGTGCAGCGAGCCGTCCGCGAGCTGTATCCGGCCGGACCCTTGCACATGCAGGATAAAGGCCTCCACCGGATCAGCCAGATACACCAGCTCCTGCCCAGCCAACAACCGGCCTGTTTCGATCTCGCCCCGGGTAAAATAGGGAACCAGGCTGCCGTTGTCCATCCTGCCTGTCTGCCTCTCCCCCCCCTGTGTCCCCGGGATGGAAACCAGATCCGAGGGGGGGCGGTACAAGGGATAGCGGTAGACGGCAGTCTGTGTCAGGCTGGCCTTGAAAAGCGGCTCATAATACCCGGTCAGGAACATCCTCTGGTCAGAAGCCCGGCCCTGTGCCTGGCAGAGCACGAAATCCCTGGTGAGAATCGCGGTCAGTTCCTGGGGGGAAGGCTTCTCCGCAATGATCCGCTTGAAGGCGAGCAGGGATTCGATGAGCCGAACGGCGGAATACTCTCCCCCGCAGAGGGCAAAAGTCTTTCCCTCGGAAAGACGGCTCAGATAGTCCACGCTCCGGTCAATGGCGGGGGCAAGGGACTCATACTCCAGATCGTCCTGGAACAACGGCGGCTCCGTCACCAAAAACGCCGTGGTTACAGGATCGCATTGGCCGGCCACGGGCTGAACCAAGGCGAGGGCAAACCCGCAGCCCAGGATACAGAGTACAAAAAAAATCCGTATTTTTTCCGCCCCAACCCGCATCCGTTTCACGCCTCCTTCTGGTATCTGGCCGCATTGCACCATAGCAGAAAATGGCCGGAAATGCATCCGGCGAAGTACGATCCCCGCCATGGCTCTTCCCTGCTCCGCCTGCCTGTTGCAGGCGAATCCCCGGAAGATCCGCGATAAAAAAAATGTGGCAATTGTCGCAGACACTCGGTATATATCCCCTACTCACTTAGGTATATACTCCTATATCCCCGGCCTTAGAAAGTACACTGAAACAGCACAAAGCTGCGATTACCGAAGGAAACGAATACGACCGGCAACGGTTTTTTTTAACTCTTTTGATTTCTTAGTCTCGCGGGATCGCTTCCCTGTATTGCGAATCCGTGGCTTTTTTTCATTTATGCGAATCCAGCAATTTCCGGAGGTAATGATGAGCGACGATAAAAAAATTGAAAGCATGATGCAGGAAAAACGCCTTTTTGCCCCGCCGGCAGCCGGTCAGGCACAGGCCCACATCAAGAGCATGGCCGACTACGAGGCGCAGTACAAGCGCTCCATGGAAGACCCGGAAGGCTTCTGGGGCGACCGCACCAAGGAGCTGCTCACCTGGGAAAAACCGTGGACCAAGGTGCTTGAGGCGGACATGCACAAGCCCGAGATCAAATGGTTCCAGGGCGGCAGGCTGAACGTTTCCTACAACTGCCTGGATCGCCATCTTGAAAATGGCCGCCGCAACAAGGCCGCCATCATCTTCCAGGGCGAACCCGAAGAAGATGTCCGGGTCTACACCTACCAGATGCTGCACACCGAGGTGTGCCGTTTCGCCAACGTCCTCAAAAAGATGGGGGTGAAAAAAGGCGACCGCGTTGCCGTGTATCTGCCCATGATCCCCGAGCTGGCCATCACCCTGCTGGCCTGCACCCGGATCGGCGCCATCCACAGCGTGGTGTTCGCCGGTTTCTCCGCCCAGAGCCTCAAGAGCCGCATCCAGGACTGCGAGGCCAAGGTATTGGTCACCGCCGACGCCGTTCTGCGGGCCGGCAAGACCATTCCCTTAAAGCCTGCCGCCGACGATGCCCTCCAGGGCTGCGATTCGGTCAAAAAATGCATCGTGGTCAAACGAGCCGGCAACGAGGTTGCCATGCAGGAGGGCCGTGACCGCTGGTGGCACACGGAGATGGCAGCCGACGGCATCACCGGCCAGTGCGCGCCGGAGAGCATGGAGGCGGAGGACAACCTCTTCATCCTCTACACCTCCGGCTCCACCGGCAAGCCCAAAGGCGTGGTGCATACGACCGGCGGTTATCTCACCTATGTGGCGCACACCACCCAATGGGTCTTCGATATCAAGGACGATGACGTGCACTGGTGCACTGCCGATATCGGCTGGATCACCGGCCACAGCTACATCCTGTACGGGCCGCTGGCCCTGGGCGCGACGACGCTGATGTTCGAAGGGGTGCCTTCCTGGCCGGCCCCGGACCGGTTCTGGCATATCTGCGACAAATTCAAGGTCAATATCTTCTACACCGCGCCCACCGTTATCCGCGCCCTGATGCGGGAAGGCTCCAAGTGGACGGAAAAACACGACCTCTCCTCCCTGCGCGTGCTGGGCTCGGTGGGCGAACCCATCAATCCGGAAGCATGGATGTGGTACCACGAACATATCGGCAAGAACAAGCTGCCCATTGTTGACACCTGGTGGCAGACCGAGACCGGCGGCATCATGATCTCCGGCCTGCCCTTCGCCACCCCGCTTAAGCCCGGCTCCGCCACCAAGCCCCTGCCCGGCATCGATGCGGCCATCCTCCGCGAAGACGGCACCGAGGCGGCTCCCAACGAAGGCGGCCATCTGGTCATCCGCAAACCGTGGCCCGGCATGCTCCGCGGCGTGTATCGCGACCCAGGCCGCTACAAAAAAACCTATTTCACCCGCTACGAGGGGATCTACGATCCCGAGGACGGAGCAAGGAAGGACGAGGACGGCTACTTCTGGGTCATGGGCCGCTTGGACGACGTGATCAATGTCTCCGGCCACCGGTTGGGCACCGCCGAGATCGAATCCGCCCTGGTCGCCCATCCGCAAGTGGCTGAGGCGGCGGTGGTCGGCGCGCCCCATGAGATCAAGGGCCAGACCATCTACGCCTATGTTTCCTTGAAGTCCGGGATCGAACCTTCCGACGAACTGCGCGCCGCCTTGCGCACCCATGTCCGCAAGGAGATCGGCCCCATCGCCACCCCGGAGTTCATCCAGTTTGCCGATGGGTTGCCCAAAACGAGAAGCGGCAAGATCATGCGGCGGATCCTGCGCAAGATCTCGGCCGGCGAGACCGAGGCCCATGACTTCGGTGACATCTCCACCCTGGCCGATCCTTCCGTGGTTTCCACCCTGGTGGACGGCAGCAAGGATTTCGTCAAGTAAGCAGAGTTCTTCATAGCATCACAACAAAAAAGGAGCCGGGGGAAGATTCCCCGGCTCCTTTTTTGTTGCATCCGGGAATTTTGAGGGGGGGGGTGGCGCTGGCCTTTTCGCTGTTTCTCTTTCTTCTTTTGCGTGCCCAAAAGAAGAAACAAGAAAAAGGCACCCCAACCAGTCCTGGCCCTGCGGGCTTCCCTTACTTCTCGCAGGGAGCGGGACGCGGAAAAACTCGGGCTTCGCCCTCAGACAGTCGGAGTCTTCGCTTACCTCCCGCGTCTTTTTCCGCCCCCGTCTGCGAGGCGCGGCAGGACAAATGGGGGAGATTTCCATTGGCACGCAGCCGCAATTGTGATTTTTCAAACTGACCCACTGGCCACTATCCCCTTTGCTTCCCCCGCCTTTTCAGGTATTTTGACCGGGCAGACCCACGTTGCCCGGTCAAAAACCTTTTCTATAAGGCGCATCCATGGCTTCCATCGAGTTATTGATCTCCACCCTCTCCGGCTGGATCTGGGGACCACCCATGCTGGTGCTCCTGGTGGGCACCGGCCTGTACCTGACCGTAATCCTGCGCGGCATGCAGTTTCGCGCCCTGCCCCACGCCCTGCGCTTGATCTGGCGCAAGGAGCATGCCGGCGACGGCGACATCAGCCATTTTGCCGCCCTGATGACCGCCCTGGCCGCCACGGTGGGCATCGGCAACATCGTCGGCGTGGCTACCGCCATCACCCTCGGCGGACCCGGAGCTGTGTTCTGGATGTGGATGACCGGGCTGGTCGGCATGGCCACCAAATACGCGGAAGCGGTGCTGGCCGTGAAGTACCGGGAAAAGGGCGAACACGGCATGCGCGGCGGCCCCATGTACTATCTGGCCAAGGGCGCTGGCTTGCCCAAGCTGGCCTGGCTTTTCGCCCTGTTCACCGCCCTGGCCACCTTCGGCATCGGCAATATGACCCAGGCCAATGCCGTGGCCACCATCTTTCAATCAACCTTCGGCGTCGAACCCTGGCTCACCGGCACAGTGCTGATGCTCCTCACCGGGCTGGTGATTCTGGGGGGCATCAAGTCCATCGGTAGATTCACCTCGCTCTTGGTGCCGTTCATGATCGTCGGCTATGTCAGTGCCGCAGTGCTGGTGCTGGCGCTCAACCTCAGCGAAATTCCCCATGCCCTGGGGCTGATCTTCCAACACGCCTTTACCCCCATCGCCGCCTCCGGCGGCTTTGCCGGCTCGGTGGTGGCCGCCTCCATGCGCTACGGCATCGCCCGCGGCGTCTTTTCCAACGAGTCCGGATTAGGCTCAGCCCCCATTGCCGCGGCAGCCGCCCGGACCAAAGATCCGGTCAGGCAGGCACTGGTGAGCATGACCCAGACCTTCATCGACACCCTGGTGGTCTGCACCATGACCGCCCTGGTAATTCTGACCAATCACGCCTGGCTGGAAGGGGTCGCGCCAGGGCAACTGACCAGCGTCAGCTTCGGCCAGACCCTGGGCCAGGGAGGCGTGGTGATTGTCGCCGTGGCCACGGCGCTTTTTGCCTACTCCACCCTGATCGGCTGGAATTACTACGGGGAAAAGGCCATCGAATATCTGGCGGGCCGCCGCGCCATTGCCCCGTATCGGGTGGTCTTTGTCGCGGTGGTGATTGTGGGGGCGATGATGAAACTGGAATTCGTCTGGAATTTCTCCGACCTGATGAACGGGATGATGGCCATTCCCAACATCGTTGGCTTGCTGCTGCTCTCCCAGGTGGTCAAAACAGAAACCGAGCGGTATTTTCAGCGCTGAAGCGCACCATCCTAACAGGACCCGGTAACGCTACTCTTTGAGTTTTTCCGCCAGTTCAACGGCGACCATGGCGTAACGGTTGGAGTTGTTCCATTTGGTGATGGCCTGGAAGTTGGGATAGCCCGCCACATAGCGCATCCCGCCGTCCAATAGCTCAAGACCGACAATGGTCAGCTCCTTGTTTTCCGGAGAAGGCGGCAGGTCCACATCCTGGATCTTTTTCACCGCCGCGCGGCTAACAAAGCCTTTCCGTCCTTGGGCATAGGCTTTTTCCAGCTTCTCCCCCTTCAGCTTCGGCCCGAGTTCATAATAAACCGGCCCCTTGAAGGTCCAGCCGAAGCGCTGGAGATAGTTGGCAATGCTGGCCAGGACATCGGGCACCGACCCCCAGACATCGCGGCGGCCATCTCCGTCAAAATCCACGGCATAGAGCCGGAAACTTGAGGGAATGAACTGGGTCTGGCCAAAGGCCCCGCCATAGGAGCCGGTGATGGCCAGCGGATCAACCCCGTTCTCCCTGCACAGCAACAGATATTCGACCAACTGTCCCCGATAGAACTTGCTGCGGCGGGGATAGGCGTCAAACATGGTATTGAGGGTCTGAAACATGCTGAACCCCCCTTTGTGCTCGCCGAACTTGCTTTCAATTCCCCAGATGGCCACAACAATCTCCCGCTCGACACCAAGTTCTTTTTCAACCCGGTCCAGCAGCTCTCGGTGTTCGTGCAGAAGCCTCTTTCCTTCCTGAATTATCTGCGGAGTGATGAAGCGCGGCGAGTACTCGAAATAGGGTTTGGCCTCCCACTGGGTATCCATGAGCTCCAGTACCCGCTTCTTGATGGTGACCCCGGCAAAAAGTTGGTCCAGCTCTTCCCGGCTGAAGCCGTGCTGCGCCGCCAGTTCCTGAAACAGCTCCTGATAGCGCGGGCTGGCAAGATCGATAACCTGACCATCCTCGACCAAGTCGGCGGCCAGAGGCAACGGTTCCCCGGCCCCGGCAAAACTCGGCGGGCAGGAAAAGATGGCGCAGGACAACAGAAGGGACAGGCCGGCAACGGTTCTATGCAACACGGAAAAACTCATGGGGAAAACACCTCGAAAAATTTCTCAAAAAAGTCCTCAACCTCTCCGGCCGGCAGGGCATTGATCCCACCGGCTCCGGCCCGGCCACCGCCGGTGGGAAAAGCGCGGCACAGGCTATCGGCGCCAAAACGCCGGGCAAGGGGCGCACGCACGCTGACCATGAAGGTGGCGTCGCCATTGTCCACCAGCAGGGCGTGGGCCATGTCCGGTTTCTCTCTGGCCCGTTCGTTGCTGAACACCCCGGCGACCCGGCTGGCCCATTTTGCCGCGGGAAAAGCAAAAATCCGGCCATGGGCTTTTTCCCGCAGGGGTTTCGCCTCCCTGGCCAGCCTGAGATCATCGGCAAAACCCTGGCGCAACAGGGCCGGAATCTGCGACTCTGCACAAAAGACCAGGGGATCGGCATAGGGCTGTACCGCCGCGTAGAGAGCCTGGGGCGGCAGATGCAGATCCGCCACCGTGTGCCCGTAGCCGTTGTAGTTCATCAACTCGCCCAGCTCCCGCAACCCCTCCACCTGAGCCTCGGACAAAGCCAGGGCGGCAGCCGCCTTGCGGGCCGAATCGTGCAGATTGTCGCCAAAGGCCGCAGCCACAGCCCATCCCCGGAAACGTCCGCCCAGGAGTCCATCGACAATGAGGGAGGTGCAGATCTCAGGGCTGGGATCAAGGTGGGCAATCAGGTTGGGGCTGAGCGGCAGATCACCGGCGTAATGGTGATCCACATAGAACACCCGGCAGGAATCAAGCAGTTGCAACAGCGTGGTCCGGTTGCTGTCCAGGGAGATATCCAGCACGGTGAGTTCTGCCCCCCGCACGTGGGCTACCTGCTCAAGCAGCCGGATGTCCCGCTTCACCCCGGTCACCAGGGTGGCCTCGCGAGGCTCTGCCAAGCGAAGCTGGTGCAGGGCGCAGATGCCGTCCGCATCCCCGTTGAAGATGTCGTAATACGTCGTGGTCATGCCGCCATCCTGCGCTCGAATCAGAGATTGCTCTTGCCCAAGCGGGCAAAGCGGCCCACACCGTCGAGGGAAAAGATGAGCATCACCCGCTGGTCATCGGGGGTCTTGCTTGTCTCCAGCTCCACCATCCAACAGGCGGGTTGATAGATCAGGCGAACCCTGGATTCCACCGTATGGTCCTCGGAAAATGACTTGACCAGATAGGCGTCGGCAGAAATGGTTTCGGTCAGCCGCACCCCGGCCATGCCGATCAGGTCATGGGTCGACTCTCCGGTAAGGTCTGTATAAAAATAGGGGGCGATCATGCCGCTGTCCTGGAGATAGCGGTAATTGAGGCCCAACGAATGCCCGCCGGTAAAATTGTACTGGTTGAGCAACTCATACCGGGTCACGCCTTTCCCGTACATGCTCACGTTGGTCTGATAGCCTAGGGCCCAGTTCGGCACCGGGGATACTGTCGCCTCAAACCTGAGATCCGACCAATCATAGCGCCTGCCTTCGGCGGGCAACCCTGAATTTTCCGGATTTTCCTCCCGCAGGTCATAGGTCTGCAAGACCTTGAACATCCCGAGATTGCGGTTCCAGAAATCACCTTTTTTATTGGTGCCGCCCACGGTGAAATAGTTATTGAACTGCCAGGTCAGCCAGTTTTTCCGCTCCAACCGATCCACGCCGTCAAAATACCCGAAGCTGTCACCAATATTTGGCAGTTCCTGGGTCCTGGTCAGGTATTCATACACGAGGTTGGGCCGGATCATGTGCTCAAGCCAATCGGATTTTCCCAGGTCAAAATCGCGCAGCAGGATGGTCGCCATGTTGCCGGTGAAATCATAGGCCTGCCGATCCTGGAAACGCTCCTTATCCCAGGAGGAATCCCCGTAGGATTCAAGCTGGTAGGCAGTTTCCCGAGCCCCGCCGCTGAGCTTGCCTTCGATCCATCCGCCCCGGGGCAGAAAAGAGATCAGCTTGGGGTGCAGATCCAACCGCTGGGTTCCGACCCCCTCTTCGCGCCAGTAGTTGACGTATTCTGAATCCCAGGCGGTGCTGATCCGCGTGCCGCTGATGGGTATGCGCCCGGTGAAATCAAGCCGGGGCAAAGCCTGCAGGGGGCTGGTTGTCCGGGATAAAATGGAGTATTCCCCCTCCTCCAGCACCCCGTCACCGTCATCCGTGCCAAGCAGGATGTCGTGGCGCGTATCCTGCCTGGTCCGCAATTCACCGCTGGCAATCATGTTCGACCAAACCTTGACCAACTGCAGGGAAGACTCCCGCTCATAGATGGTTTCCTCCCGGAGATCCCGGCCGAATTGATCGAGAAACAGGAGATTGCTCGCCGTATAGCCCATGGAGCCGTCCTGGAATTCCTGCAGATAATCCTGGTCGGAAACAAGATCAAGGTCAAGCCTGCCGGTCAGGTTGTCGCCGAAATCATGGTTGGCCTTGCCCCGCAGCCAGTACCGGTTGGTCTCTCTCCGGATAAGGTCGTCCGTTTTGTATTCATTCGTGAGATCCGCGCCCTCGACAAGATCATCGCGCATGTAACTGAGCATGAAGGTTCCGTAAGATTCAGGCCCTTTCACATAGCGGAATTCTCCGCCATACTGGACGCCCCTCTCGGAGAGGTAGCCGGGATAGAGGGTGATATCCGTGCTGGGGGAAACATTGAGAAAAAGCGGAACCATCAGGCCCAATCCGCTCCGGCTGGAATGCGACCATTCCGGGAAGAGCAGGCCGCTTTCCCGTTTGGTCTTGGCCGGGAAGGTGAAATACGGGGTATAGGCCAGGGGGGCGTTTTTCACATGAAAAACAGCGTTGGTCATCTGGGCCATGCCGTCCACGGTGAGCTTGGTGGTGCTGCTGGTAAACGACCAGGGCGGGCTTTTTCCTTCCTCGGGCTTGCAGGCGGTGGCCCAGCCTTTTTTCAGGGTGTAGCTGAACTCCCCTGTTTTCACCACCTCTTGCCCGGTGACATACATGTGGTTTTCCGCCATGAAGATGGTGGAATCCCTGAAGGTGCCGGTCTCGGACCCAAGGTCCATATCCACGCTTTTGGCGGTGATTTCGTCCCGGCCGGACAGGATGTAGACATTGCCCCGGGCCTTGACCGTACCGCGCTCCACATCGTACCGAGCCCAGTCCGCTCTGATAAACATGCCGCCGGACCCCAGATTTTTGGGCCGGATCATGACCACATTGCCCTCGGCCAGGATACTGTTCGGTTCGTCCAGACGGACGAGGCTATCCGCCGTGATCTCCCAGGGAATAGTCCCAGTCGACGCCAGAACGGGACCGGCGCCGGCAAGGACGGCCAAGGTCACCACGATGCTGCACAGAACGCCGCCTGGAGTTATCCGTCTCTCTGCCATGTCTTCCCCGTCAGGCGTTATGCGGCGTTGCCGGATCAATCCGGCGCTCCGCCCGCTTGCCTTCAATCCTCAATCCGCCTGCCGGTTGCAGGCATCATCTCTCAAAACGGCGCCGGTGCTGCCGGAGGTCACCAACCGGGCATAACGGGCTGCGTAGCCGCTGGTGATCTTGGGCGCTGGCGGCTGCCAGTTGTGCTGCCGCTGGACCAGAACCCCTTCCGCCACCACCAGCTCAATGGATTTGTGCCGAATATCGATGGAGATCCGGTCGCCTTCCTCGACAAAGGCAATGGGGCCGCCATCCGCCGCTTCCGGCGAGACATGGCCGATGCAGGCGCCCTGGGTGCCGCCGCTGAAACGGCCGTCGGTGATCAGGGCCACGCTCTTGCCGAGCCCCATGCCGACGATGGCCGAGGTCGGGGAGAGCATTTCCGGCATGCCGGGTCCGCCCTTGGGGCCGCAGTAGCGGATGACCACCACGTCCCCTTCCTTGATCTTGCCGCCTAAAATAGCGGCCTGGGCCTCGTCCTCGGATTCGAACACCCGGGCCGGGCCGCTGTGCTTGAGCATCTCTTCGGCCACCGCCGACTGCTTGACCACGCAGCCGTCCGGGGCCAGATTTCCGTAGAGCACGGCTATGCCGCCGAATTCGTGATAGGGTTCATCCACGGGCCGGATGATGTCGGCATCCCGCACCCGGACCTTTTCGAGATTTTCGCCCAAGGTCTTGCCGGTAACGGTCATCACTTCCAGATTCAGGCCCGCTTCGGTGTTGAGCAGTTCGCGCATCACCGCTTGTACTCCGCCTGCCTCGTCCAACTGCTGCAGACTGTGCGGCCCGCCGGGAATCAGGCTGCAGAGATGGGGCACCCGCTCGCTCACCTCATTGAACAGGGCCAGGGGCAGATCTACCCCTGCCTCCTTGGCGATGGCAGGGACATGGAGGACGGTATTGGTGGAACAGCCCAGGGCCATGTCGATGGCCATGGCGTT
Organism: Hydrosulfovibrio ferrireducens; assembly: GCF_046883345.1. NCBI lineage: Bacteria > Pseudomonadati > Thermodesulfobacteriota > Desulfobulbia > Desulfobulbales > Desulfobulbaceae > Hydrosulfovibrio > Hydrosulfovibrio ferrireducens. Next base: position 42,154 of record NZ_JALKCW010000012.1, read on the forward strand.
CTCAAAGGCGGCGCGGGTGGCGATATCCCGGGGACGGATATCGTCGGCCAACAACCGCATCACCGCCATGCCCGCTTCCTTGGCCAGCCGGATCCGGGCCGCGGCCACCGCCGGAATGGTGCCGTTGCCCGGCAAGCCGAGGCCGATAGCCTCGGTGAGGCAGTTCATCGAATTGGCGGTGAACATCCCGGCGCAGGAACCGCAGCCGGGGCAGGCATGATCCTCGAGTTCGTCCAGTTCTTCGAGGGTCATGGTCTCGGCCTTCACCCGGCCAACCCCTTCGAAAACGCTGACCAGATGCACGTCCTTGCCACGAAAACGTCCGGTGAGCATGGGGCCGCCGCTCACCATGATGGCCGGAATATTGACCCGCAGCATGGCCATGAGCATGCCGGGCGTCACCTTGTCGCAGTTGGGGATCATCACCAAGGCGTCAAAGGGATGGGCCATGGCCATGATCTCCACCGAATCGGCAATAATCTCACGGCTGGCCAGGGAATACTTCATGCCCTTGTGGTTCATGGCCAAGCCATCGCAGACCCCGATGGTCCCGAAGGCGATGGGGGTGCCTCCGGCGATGCGGACCCCGGTTTTCACCGCTTCCAGAATCTTGTCCAGATGGACATGACCGGGGATGATCTCGTTGTGGGCGTGCGCAATGCCGATCAGGGGCCGGCTGATCTCCTCGTTGGTGTAGCCCATGGCCTTGAGCAGGGAACGATGCGGCGCCCGCTCCACCCCTTTGCGTATTGCATCACTGCGCATCTTTTTCATAGGTCGATTCCCGTCAATTGTCCTGATTTTTTCATAGGTTGATCAAAACTTGAGAATACTAGCAGGACGCTGCCTGCTGTCAAGGCAAAAGTCTCCTGCCCCTAAATTTGGAGAGAATGACGCGTGCCAAATCGCGCTGAATAACACGCACCGTTCTCGATTAAAAAAGATACCTCCCGCGCTCATGGTTATGTTATATTGTACACAAAGGAGACAATCACATGGAGACCTCAACAATAACGGTCAGGATTCCCTTGAACATCAAGGAACAGTTGAGCCATCTTGCCGAAGCCACACACCGCAGCAAATCATGGCTCGCGGCCGAGGCATTGAACCGGTATCTGGAACTGAACACCTGGCAGGTGGCGGAGATTCAGCAAGGGATACAGGAGGCAACACGCAAGGAATTTGCCACGGAAGAAGAAGTCGAGGCGGAATTTGCCAAATGGCCGGTTGAATGAAAATCCGCTGGACCCGAACGGCTCTGCGCAATCTCGCCGCCGAAGCCGAGTATATTGCCCAAGACAGCCCAACCGCCGCCGGAAAAACACTGGCCCGGATCAAAAACGCGGTCAATCTTCTTGCCGGTCAACCGTCCATGGGCCGGGCAGGCAGAGTGCCAGACACCCGCGAACTCATCATCCCGGAAACCCCATACATCCTCCCCTACCGGATACATGACGGACAGATTGAAATCCTGCGCGTATTTCATACGGCTCGAAAGTGGCCGATTGACCTGTAAAAATAATACAATAAAATGTATGAAAATCAAACAATACCAGGTAGATGCCTTTACAATCCGAGTATTCGAAGGAAATCCCGCCGCCGTGTGTCCGTTGGCAAGCTGGCCGGACGATGAACTCCTTCAAGCCATCGCGCAGGAAAATAATTTATCTGAGACAGCCTTCTTTGTGCCCTCGGAGAAGGGTTTCGCGTTACGTTGGTTCACACCGGTCAAGGAAGTTGATCTATGTGGCCATGCAACCTTGGCATCAGCACATATCATCTTCGAAACTCTTGCCTACCCAAAACAGGCCATCACTTTTGCAACACGTCGCGGCGAATTAATCGTCGAGCAGAAGGGAAAGTTGCTGGAAATGAATTTTCCTGCATATCCACCAATGCCCCACGAGTTTTCCGAAACCTTGATCAAAGGGCTTGGCCAGCGCCCCATTGAGGTCTTGGTCGCCGACGATTATTTGGCCGTATTTGATAGTGAAGCAACCATTCGCGCTATCACGCCCAACCTAGCTTTGCTCGGCGAGCTTGATTTGCGTGGTGTCATCATTACCGCTCCCGGAACGGAAGTGGATTTTGTCAGCCGCTTCTTTGCCCCCAAGTTCGGTATTCCAGAAGACCCCGTCACAGGTTCCGCCCATTGTGCGCTTGCGCCGTTCTGGGCCGAAAAGCTTGGCAAAAACATCCTGACCGCCAGACAGGTTTCCAAGCGTGGCGGCAACATCACTTGTGAGATGAAAGCTGACCGCGTACTTCTCTCAGGGTCTGCGGTCACGTTCATGGAGGCGGAAATCACCTTCTAAACCAACGTTACGGTATCGTCCCGCTTCATGCCGCAGTACTCAGGAGGGACGTAGTTTTCTCTTTTCCTCATTAGCCTCCCTGACTACCACGAGCCCTCTTGCTCTTTTCTTGCAACTAAATTTAGTTGCACAATTCTCGGCTATTGGATTTAGGATACCCGCATGGGAAAACACGACAAACTGCTGGCGAAACTCCAAAGTCGCCCGAAGGATTTTACTTTTCAGGAGGTCGTCACTCTGTTGGCAGGGTTTGGTTATGCCCTCAATCAGAGCGGCAGCGAGTCACGGGTCCGGTTCGAACATGCGCATTGTGCGCCCATATTCATGCACAAGCCGCACCCGTCGCCGACACTGAAGCCTTATCAGGTTGAGCAAGTACTGGATGTTTTGCACCAGGAGGGTTTGCTATGAAGAACACCATGGAATACAAGGGGTATACCGGGTCGGTTGAATACAGCGACGAAGATGGAATTTTCTTCGGCAAGGTGCAGTTTATTCGGGCGCTGATCAGCTACGAAGGCAGCAACGCCGAAGAGTTGCGCAAGGACTTCCGCGATGGGGTGGACGATTATCTAGCGATGTGCGAGGAAAAAAACATTCCGCCGGAGCAGCCGTTCAAGGGGTCATTCAACGTGCGGGTTGGCCGTGATTTGCACCGGCAGATCGCCCTCGAAGCGGCACGGCGCGGCGTGAGCTTGAACAGCCTGATCGTTGCCGCCCTGGAAAAAGAGACGCACCACGCAGCGTAGTCCTGCGGTTGTCCCGTTGCGGGCAAGCAGATTTGCCTTGCCAAGAACCCCGGATTGTTATACCTTGCCAAACAAGAAAAAATCCCCTACCAGCGGAGGGAATGCCCTGCGACCCTTGACGCACACACCTCTATCCTCAGCCGTTTCGCCGCGGACCCGTAAAACCCCATGAAATATGTATTTGGCCCGGTCAATTCCCGCCGTCTGGGAATTTCACAAGGCATTGATCTTGTCCCCCCCAAGATATGCAATTTCAACTGCATCTATTGCGAGATCGGCGCCACCACCACCCACACCTGCGAGCGCAAGGAGTACATCCCCCTGTCCGAGCTGCTGGCGGAGATCGACACGGTGCTGGCGGACCGGGAACTCCTGGCCCACCTTGATGTTTTCACCATCACCGCCAGCGGGGAGCCCACCCTGCACAGCGGCATCGGCCAGGTAATCCGCTATCTCAAGAAAAAGTCCGACAAGCCGGTGGTGGTCCTGACCAACGGCGCCTTGCTCTACCTCCCGGAAGTGCGCCAGGATCTGCTGGCCGCGGATATCGTCATCCCCTCGCTGGATTCGGCCCGGGAGGAAAGCTACCGCCGCATCAACCGGCCTGCGGCCTGCTCGCCCCTGGCCGAGCTGATCGAAGGTCTCATTACTTTTCGGCAGGAATTTTCCGGAAAATTCTGGCTGGAAATCCTCCTGGCCAGTAGAATCAACGACAGCCCGGAAGACATCGCCGCCTTGGTGGCAGCCGTAAAAAAAATCAGGCCGGACAAGGTGCAGCTCAACACCGTGGCCCGGCCGCCCCTGGAAAGCTTTGCCAAGCCCCTGACCCGGGCGGAACTGGAAGCTGTTGCCCGCCAGCTTCCAGGAGAGGTGGAGATCCTGGTGGATTTCACCACCCGGGAGCGGGAAAAATTCCGCACTCTTTCCGAAAACGAAATTATTGAAATGCTGAAAAGAAGACCCTGCACTGCCAACGATGTCAGCGAGGCCCTCAATCTGGACCCGGACACCACGCAGATCATGTTACAACAAATGGCCGCCAGCGGCCGCATCATAGAGACGACACACCATGACAAACGATACTACCAAACCAGCAGATGAACGGCCCAACAGCCAAACAACGGGCAACAACGGGGATGAGCGCTCAATCCTCTCCCGGGTGAGCAAATGGCTAAAAAAGCCTGGCAAACCCGGGGAAGAAGAAGGCCGCACCGCCAGCCCGCCGGCCTCCACCCCAGGCCGGACGGATGTTGTTCCTGCCTCCGGCGAAACTTCACGGCCCGAAGGCGACACCGCCGCCTCCACGGGGACCAAACCACGCCGCCGGAAACGGCCGCCCCGGAGGCGATCGAAAGGACCTAAACCGGAAGGCCAAAAAATCGAAGCAGGCGCCGAAGGCGAGCAACCTGTCTCGGCCTCGATTGAAACTGCGGCAAAAGAAAAGGCTGCGGCTCCGGCCAGGCCTCCGCGCCAGCGGTCGCCCCGCAAAGCCCCGGATCGCGCCAAGGAAGCACCGAAACCCTCCGCGACCAGTCAGCCGGTCAAGGGCGACACCACCCTGAAGCTGCTCATCAACACCGATGAGCCGGAAGAATGCCGTCTGGTGCTTCTGGAAAGCGGCAAGGTGGAATCATTTTACGTGGAGACCGTCAGCCAGGCGCAAACCAAGGGCAACATCTACAAAGGACGGGTCACGGCGGTGGAGGCCAATCTGCAGGCAGCCTTTGTCGATTACGGCACGGAAAAGAACGGCTTTCTGCCCTTCGGCGACATCCATCCGGAATATTACGCCAACGAGGTTGCCGCTGACACCCACTGGAAGGATCTACCCATCCAGGATGTCCTGAGCAAAGGGCAAGAAGTACTGGTTGAGGTGGTCAAGGAGGCCACCGGCAACAAGGGCGCGACCCTCACCACCTATCTCTCCCTGCCGGGAAGGTATCTGGTGCTGATGCCCGGCAGCGACAGCGCCGGGATTTCCAGAAAGATCGAGTCCGAGGAAGAGCGCAACAAATTGCGGGAGATGGTGGACAGCGTCAGCATCCCCGAGGGCATCGGCTACATCGTCCGCACCGCCAGCCAGGAAATCACCAAGACCGCGCTGGCCCAGGATGTCCGCTACCTGCTCAACCTCTGGAAGGAAATCAAGAAAAAAGGCCAGACCGTCAAGGCCCCGGCCCTGCTGCACAAGGAACAGAACATCGTCTCCCGCTTCCTGCGCGACCACTTCACCTCCGAGATCGAAGAGATCCTGGTGGACGACGAGGAGGCCCTGGCCCAGGTCAACAACTTCCTCGAACTGCTGCCCGCGGCCCAGCGCAAATCAACGGTGGCCAAACTGCACAAGGGAACCCAGCCCCTGTTCCATCAATACCATGTGGAAAAACAGATCGAGCAGATCTACCAGCCCACCGTGCCCCTGCATTCCGGCGGCTCCATTGTCATCAACCCCACCGAGGCGTTGGTCGCCATCGATGTCAATTCCGGCCGCACCGGCAAGGACAAGAGTTTTGAAGACGCGATCTTTCTCGCCAACATGGAGGCGGCCGAGGAATTATCCCGCCAGCTCCGGCTCCGGGATCTCGGCGGCCTCATCGTCGTGGACTTCATCGACATGCGCGATTCCAAGCACATCCGCGAGGTGGAAAAAAAGGTGCGCGACTGCATGAAACGCGACAAGGCCAAGGTGGATTTCTCCAAGATCTCCAAGTTCGGCCTCATGCAGATCTCCCGGCAGAAGATGGCCGCCCCGGTTTCCGTGGGCAGCTACCGCCTCTGCCCCCATTGCCAGGGGCGCGGCATGGTCCGTTCCGTGGAAACCCAGGCCTTGGTGCATTTCCGGCAGATCCAGACCGGAGTGGCCAGAAAGGAGATCAAACGGGTGGTCTGCCGTCTGCCCATGGAGACTGCCCAGTACATCTTGAACAAAAAACGCGCCGACTTGATCGAGCTGGAACAGGAGCATCAGGTCGAGATCACCATTACCCCGGACCCGGTCATGCCCCCCACCGAAAGCAAGATCGATTTCCTCAAGGAATGATGGCTTCGCACAAGGAATAATCTCCGCCACCGGGGCGCATGGCCACATGCCTGCGCCCCGGTTCCGCACCACCCTTTGCCTCCGCTTGAATCCCAACTCCCCGGAGTACACCACGCATGAAACGGGAAAATATCCGGGTCGCCTTGCTCTACCGTGGGCCGCAGCATGAGGGGAAGGATGATTTTTCCTCCTTTGTCCCCATGGGGCTCTTCAATGTCTTGAAAAGCCTGCGCGATGCGGGCTACGACGCCAGTCTGCACAACCTTTCCCATACGCCCCGCGCCGATCTGCCCGGGACCCTGCGCAGCCTTAACGCGGCAGCCTATCTCCTCTCGGCCTTTTTCGGCTGCCACCATGAGGCGTATGGTCTGGCCCGGGCAACAAAGAAGATCTCCCCCGCGACTCCCGTTATCCTGGGCGGGCCCCTTTCCGTGCTCGGACCGGCCATCCTGGCCAGGGTCCCGGAGATCGACTATCTCATTCGGGGTGAGGGCGAAGAGGCAAGCGTGGCCCTGCTCGACGCCCTGTTCTTCGGGAAGAACCCGGCTGCCTCGGTTCCCGGTGTGGTGTTTCGCTCGCCGGCCGGAGGCATCAGCGAAAATCCCCCGCAACTGCTGGCTGATATCGACCGCTGCTTTTTTCTGCCCTCCGAGGTGATGGACCATTGCCAGGGGGTTCGGCCGGAAAACTTCGCCGTGCTCATCACTTCCCGGGGCTGCCCCTTCCGTTGCGCCTTCTGCTCCTCCACGGTGCTCTGGCAAAACCGGGTCCGCCATCACCGGGTGGATCTGCTGCTCCGCTACCTCCACGACCTGCGCACCGCAACCGGAGCCATCTATTTCAGCCTGCGGGACGAGAATTTCCTGGTCAACCGGAGCCATGTGCAGGCGTTCACCGAAGCGCTTGCCCAAAGCTCCCTCCATTACCTTTGGAACGCCCAGGGCTCGCCCCACCTGCTTGACGACGACCTGGCCCGCACCCTGGCCGCTGCCGGCTGCGATCAGATCCAGATGGGCATCGAGACCATCCCTCCTCGGCTCTTGGCCCTGCTCAACAAGCAGGGCTCTCCCCCCCAGATAGCGGAGGCGATCCGCACCCTGCGGCGCCAGGCCATCCGGCCTTTCGGCTATTTTATCTATGGGATGGACGAAACCGAGGGTGAGGGGACGGAAACCCTCAATTTCATCAAGCAATCCGGCCTGCTTGACGCGGTGGCCTCCCCCCTTGCCCTGTATCCCGGCACCTGGCTTGCCCAGGGCGTGGAACCGGAGCATTTTTTTGCCAAGGGCGAGGTCCTCTTCTACTCCCCAGCCTCGGCGCGGAAATGGAAAAAGAAATACCAGCAGACACTGGCCGCGCTGTATGCGCAAGAAGGGTTTCGTGCAGAGGAGGTTGCGCCGGGAGCAGCGCCGAATCTGGTCCGGACCGTTGCCCGCCATTTTCAGCTTCTGGGACAAGGCGACCTGGCCGGGGCGGAAAAAATCCTGCTGACCCTGACCAGGAAGCAACCCGAAAACCCCTGGGGCTTTGAATTGCTCTCCCGGCTGTATGATGCTCTTGGCGAAAAAAAGAAGGGTGCGGTCATGCGTCGGCAACTGCATTTGCTGACCGGAGGTTCCCCATGAACGCGGAGGAGCGAAACCGCGTTAACTTCCCCCTTTCTGGTACTTGAGCACCGCCCGGTTATGCTCGGCCAGATCGTTGGAAAAATAATGGGTTCCGTCATTTTTTGAAACGAAATAGAGATAGGGCGCCGGGGCTGGATGCAGCACGGCAACGATGGCGGCGCGGCCCGGGTTGGCGATGGGGCCGGGAGGCAAGCCGTTGATCAGATAGGTGTTGTACGGGGTGAGTGTTTGCAGATCCTTCCGGGTGAGATTGCCGTTAAAATCGGCCAGGCCGTAGATCACGGTGGGATCGGTCTGCAGCCGCATCCCCTGCCGCAACCGGTTTAAAAAAACCTGCGCGATGAGGGGCCGTTCTTCCGGCGCGGCGGTTTCCTTCTCCACGATGGAGGCCAGGGTCAGCACCTCGTGGGGCGTAAGACCCAAGGGGTTGTCGCGCAGATCGCCCAGCTCCTGCCGCACCTGTCGGCCCCGTTCAAGCATCAAGGCGATGATCTCCCGGGGGTTCTGGCCGCGCACCAACTGGTAGGTGTCCGGGAACAGATAGCCTTCCAGGCTTGCTGCCCGCACCCCATGCCGGGCAATGATCTCCGGGTCACGCGCCAACTCGAGAAAAAGCTCCCGCTCCCCCCAGCCGCCCTGGGACAGAATGTCGGCAAGCTGATAGATGTTGCTGCCTTCGGGGATGGTGACCGACCAGCGCACGGTGGCTCCGGCTGCAAGAGCCCGGAGGATGTGGTACGGGGTTTGCCCGGGGCTGAACCGGTATTCTCCGGCCTGCAAGCGCTGGCTGAGCCGGGAAACCCTGGCAAGGACATAAAAGCCGCGCCCCGGCGGGATCACCCCTTTTTCGGCAAGAATTCTCGCTATTCCGGCAAGGCTGGTTTTAGGCGGGATCAGGACCTGCAGCTCACTCCGCATGGGCATGGGAGTAACCGCATAGGACCAGAGCCAGAGCCCGAACCCGGCCAGAGCCAGAAAGGCAACGCCACAGAGCCACACCGCCAAGCGGCGGATAGTTTTGGACAGGTGTTTGCCTTTTTTCCGGACTCCCCTTCCCTGGCCCAAAAACGGATCTCCTGCGGATTATTACACTGAAACGCCATTGCCCCCGCGCAAACGGGAGGCAATGGCGTTATGCCTTCATTGCGGCTTAATCCTCAAAAACAATGGACAAAATCCGGTCCATGTTCTTCACCGGGATGAATTTGATCTTCTTGCGGAGATCCTCGGGAATCTCCACCAGATCCTTCTTGTTCTGCTCCGGGATGATCACCGTGGTGATCCCGGCCCGCAGGGCGGCCAGGGCTTTTTCCTTGAGGCCGCCGATGGGCAGCACCCGGCCGCGCAGGGTGATCTCCCCGGTCATGGCCACATCCTGGCGCACCTTTTTCCGGGAAAGCGCCGAATACATGGCCGTGGCTATGGTCACCCCGGCGGATGGGCCGTCCTTGGGGATAGCGCCGGCCGGCACATGCACATGGATGTCGATTTCCTCGAAATAGCTGTCGCCAAGCTTGAGCTTTTTAAGGCGCGAGCGGCAGAAACTCAGGGCGGCCTGGGCCGACTCCTTCATCACCTCGCCCAATTGGCCGGTCATGGTCAGGTTGCCCCTGCCCTTGAGGATGGAAATCTCGATGTAGAGGATCTCCCCGCCCACTTCGGTCCAGGCAAGGCCGGTGGCCATGCCCGGCTGGTCGATGATTTCGGTTTCCGACTCGGGCGTGTACTTGGGCGGGCCAAGATACTTGCTCAGGGTCCGGTCGGTGAGGGGAAACGGACCCTTGTTGCCTTCCGCTACCTTGCGGGCGTTTTTTCGGCAGATGGTGCCGATCTCCCGTTCCAGATTCCGCAACCCCGCTTCCCGGGTATAGTTGGTGATGATCTTGGACAAGATCGCGTCGTCGAACTGGACATGCTTGGCCGTGATGCCGTTTTCCTCAAGCTGGCGGGGCACCAGATAGCGGCGGGCGATCTCGATCTTCTCCTCCAGGGTGTAGCCGGCCAGACGGATCACCTCCATCCGGTCGTAGAGCGGGGCCGGAATGGTGTCCGCCATGTTGGCGGTGGTGATGAACATGACCTTGGAAAGATCAAAGGGCATGTTGAGGTAATGGTCGGTGAAATCGCTGTTCTGGGCCGGGTCCAACACCTCGAGCAGGGCGGAGGATGGATCGCCCCGATAGTCGGCGCCGACCTTGTCGATCTCGTCGAACATGAACACCGGGTTATTGGTGCCCACGGTTTTCAAGCCCTGGATGATCCGCCCCGGCATGGCGCCGATATAGGTGCGGCGATGGCCGCGGATCTCGGCTTCATCGCGCATGCCGCCCAGGGAGATGCGGTGGAACTTGCGGCCCATGGCCCGGGCGATGGACTGGCCCAGCGAGGTTTTGCCCACCCCGGGAGGGCCGACAAAGCAGAGGATCGGCCCCTTGGTCGTTTTATTGAGCGAACGCACGGCCAGGTACTCGAGGATGCGTTCCTTGACCTTGTCCAAGCCGTAATGATCCTCGTCCAGCACCGCCTTGGCGACCTTGAGATCAAGCCGGTCCTTGGAGCCCTTGCGCCAGGGCAGATCTAAAATCCAGTCGATATAGGTCCGGACGATGGAGGCCTCCGAGGCGTCGGGGTGCATGGTCTCCAGCCTTTTCAACTGCTTGCCCGCTTCTTTTTTCACCTCGGGCGGCATCCTACATTTTGCCAGCTTGTCCCGCAGTTCGTCCATTTCCTGGGAGCGGTCGTCGATATCGCCCAGCTCTTTTTTCAGGGCTTGCAACTGCTCGCGCAGATAGTACTCCCGCTGGGTGCGGCTCATCTCCTCCTTGGCCTCGGACTGGATCTTGGCCTGCATGGTGGAGACTTCCAGCTCTTTCTGCAGGTACTCGGCCACCTTTTTCAGACGCAGAGCCGGGTCAAAGGTTTCCAGCACCGCCTGGGATTCGGACACCTTGAGCTGGAGGTTCGAGACCACCAGATCGGCAAGCCTGCCCGGCTCCTCCACGTTGTTCAGAATAACCATGAGGTCGGAGGACATGATGCCCTTGAGCGAGAGGATCTTTTCCGTCTGCTCGCGAACATTGCGCATCAGCGCCTCCATCTCGACGGAGACCTCCTCCACCTCTTCATCCTGGATCAGCTCGATCCGGGCGATATGATGGGGCTCTTCCTGGATAAAGGCTTCGACCCGCGCCTTGCGCAGGGCCTGGACCAGCACCTTGAGACGGCCGTCCGGCAGTTTGAGGGTGCGCATGATCATGCAGACCATGCCCACATCGTACATATCCTCGGATTGGGGCTCGTCCAGGGAGGCGTCCTTCTGGGTAACGAGCATGAGGAGCTTGTCCTTGCTCATGGCGTCGTTGACCGCGCCCACCGAAGCAGGCCGCCCGACAAAGAGGGGGATGATCATATAATTGAAGATAACCACGTCCCGCACCGCCATGAGCGGCAATTCGCCAGGAATCTCCTGCCCTTCGGAATCATGAAAATCGTTCAGTTCTGAGGTCATGGAATCATTAATATCCACAACATGCCTCCAGGTTATATTTTATCGGCAAACCGGCCCTGCCGGAAAGTACAAGGGTTTAAGCTGGGCAACATAAGCACCCCTATCAATGAAGTCAAGGCGATATCGTCGGGCTGGGCCAGTCCGGAAATATGCTTGAAGAAATCGCGGTTTTGCACCATAGTAACGCCTGCGACCGGCAGAATGCTCCATGCTGCGCAACAGACGCACTCTCAACAATCATGCCATGACGGCCAACAAAAAACAACCGGCAACCGACCCCGATGAACCTGACCAACGCTTCTTTTTTTGATCTGAGCCGCTATGCCCATGCCTCTCTTTTCGCGGCCGGGGAATACCCCTGGCAGGCGCTGGGACGGCTGAAGAGCTACATGGCGGAGTATCCCTGGCCGCCCATCCTTTGGCCGCCCATCCCAGGCCCCTTGCCGGCCACCCTGGTTCTCCACGACGGGATGCTGCTGGAAGCCACCGGTCTTGCCATCGAATTCGGCGACGCCACCAAGGGCACGCTCAAGGTTTTCCGCGAAGGCACGCTGCTCGATGGGGCCAGCGTGCTCATGGCCGGGGCGGTGCTGGCCGGCGGGCCGCTCAGTATCGGCAAGGGGGTGCTGGTTGAATCCGGGGCCTTTATCAAAGGTCCGGCGATCATCGGCGATCAGAGCGAGGTCCGGCAGGGCGCCTATCTGCGCGGCCACTGCCTGGTGGGCGCCCGCTGCGTGGTGGGACACGTCACCGAGGTCAAGCATGCCATCTTCCTCGACGATGCCAAGGCCGGACATTTCGCCTATCTGGGCGACAGCATCCTCGGTAACGAGGTAAACCTGGGGGCGGGCACCAAACTGGCAAACCTGCGCTTCACCGGCGGCGACGTCCTGGTGAAAACCCCGGAAGGCCCCATCAGTTCTGGGTTGCGCAAATTCGGGGCAATCTTTGGCGACAAGGCCCAGACCGGCTGCAATGCGGTGACCAACCCCGGTACGGTGCTCGGGAAAAAATCCATTGTCCTGCCCAACACCACCGCGCCTTCCGGCTGGCACCTCGGCAACTCGGTGATCCGGTAACCGTTGAGCAGCACCGCATCTGCTTTGTCATCGGCCTGTCCGCATACCATGTGTATGGGCGGACAGACCTCTTGGTCGGCACTGCTGCCGACAATTGACACACGCATCTGCGGCACTGCTCAACGGTTACTATTGCGGGTCTGTTGTAATTTGGTGCTGGATTGCCTGATCCGTTAAGCCGTCCCGCCCATCTCAAAATAATGGGCAAGGCCGAGGATGAACTCCAGGCAAATGGCCGTCACCAGAAAAAGACGCACCGTTCTGCTGACCGGCAGCCGCTCCTTGACCAGCCGCTGCAGGACGGCGGCAATCACCAGGGTGGCCCCCAGACTGATCGGCGCCACGGACAGCATGTGGATAAGGGTTTCCACCAACGAATGCATGGCCCGTCCGGGAAAATACCGGATACTGACCAGCAGATAGACAACGGCCAAGACCGCCAGGGAAAGGTGCTCCCGTATTGTTTGCATATGCCCCCTGTTTGAAAGGTTTTTCCAGATATCCCCGCCCCGGGGAAAATTCCAGCCCATTGTAACAGGAATTACAAATGACACAATCGCTCAACGCCCTTTTTTCGCCGGAAACAAACCCCGATCCCGCTGAGTTGCACCCCTTCTCCCTGCTCTGCGACACCCTCTTTTTTTATTCCCTGCCGGGCGAGCCGGGTAAAACCGCGGCGCAGGGATTCATGACGGGCTACACGCCGGTGCACCTTGCCGACGAAGAACAGGCCCGCTTCCAGTCCCTTGCCCGGGAACTCAAGGGCCATGAGGCGGAATTCCATGGCGGGCTTCTGGCCTCCCTTTCCGCCGGTCATGGCGACCGGGACGAGGCCTCGGCCGGGTCGCTGGCTTCCAGTCTGCGCTCCGGCCCAAACAGCGCCGATTCCCCAAAAACAACGAGCGAAGCGCTCTGGAAGGCCATGCTCCTCCTGAAACTGGCCGAGATGTTCCGGGAAGAAGAGCGGGAGATCGCCCAAGGATTCTTGACCATCTCCGGAAAAGAGGCCGAACTGTTTGCCGCCATCCGGGGCGAGGAGACAGAAGAGGAAGGAGAGGACGAGGAAGATGCGCGGGCCCTGCGGGAGCTTGCCGCGGCCACAACGCCGAACGGGCCGGCGATCAACCTGACCCGGCTGGCCAAAGCCTGGGGCCACCTCTACCTCCGGGATGCAAAGGCAACGGAATTCCCTCTGCTGGTTACGACCCAGGCGGAACTTCAGGGAATGCTGGCGGAGGTCTACGAGGCGCTCAGCGGCAAACCCCCGACACAATTGATCAGCCTCACTCTCCCGGCCCAGAGGGCTAACGCCGAGGAGGGGGCTCTGGCGGAGCAATTCAAGAGCGCCACCGGGGCGGCCAGGGGCCATTTCAACCGGCTGCTGCTCGAGATTGGAGCAAGCGGGACACTCGCCGCCGAGCGGCTGGAGGAGGTGCAGGGGGCAGGAAACGAATTGAACAGGGCAACCCTTCCTTTTCTGAAGAACTGCCCCACCGAAAAGACCATGCGTTTTTACGCCTACGAGGGCGCCTCGTTGGTCGAACTTTTCGCCGAACTCTGCGGCGAAACACGGACCGCCACGGCGAAAGTCACCGGGCTTCTCGCGGTTTTGAGCTGATTTTCCGCCTAGCGGTACGGGTTGATGGTCAGCACCGGGCAGGGTGCGGTCTTGACGATCTTCTCGGCCACGCTGCCGAAAAGAATCTTGTCCAACCCCTTGTAGCCATGGGTGCCCATGACAATCAGATCCGCCTTCTCCTTTGCGGCAAAGCGGTTGATCTCCTCGACCACGTCGCCGCTCAGAATCGCCGTGCTATGCGGCACCGAACCGTTGAGGGTTTCCGCCACGAAGCTCTTCATTTTTTCCGTGGCGCTTTTGACCATCTCTTCCTCAAGCTGGATGATGGGCATGTGGGGCACGAAAAAGCCGGAATAATCGTCAAAGCTCTGCACCACGAAAACAATCACCACCTCTGCCTTGAATTTGGCGGCAAAGTCCACGGCCGTGCGGAGGATCTTTTGCGAATTCTCCGAAAAATCCACGGGCACCAGAATCTTTTTAATTTCGTTCATTTCCCCTCCTTATGGTATAGATGTCACAATTTAACCGCGACCACCACCTGGCCGTTATTCCCTCTCCACTATCAGGCTAGCAGAATGCTTTTCCCCTTGTCAACTGGAGAGACCTCCCTTTGAATCCACACCCGGAGCAGAACCAGATGTCCATTTCCCTGCCCGAGGCCATGGCCGACATCTTTGCCCAAGGCGGCATCCTGGCCGACAAGCTGCCCGGCTACGAATCGCGCCCCAGCCAGATCCGCATGGCCGAGGCCATTGGCGCCACCCTGGAACTGGCGCACGGCGAGAGGCCGGGGATGCTGGCGGTGGAGGCGGGCACCGGCACGGGCAAAACCCTGGCCTATCTGGTCCCGGCTATCCTCAGCGGCCAGAAGGTGGTAATTTCCACCAATACCCTGAACCTGCAGGACCAGATCCTCACCAAGGAAATACCCTTCATCAAGAAACACCTGGCCCCGAGGCTCAACGTGCTCTGCATCAAGGGGCGGCAAAACTATCTCTGCCTCTACCGCTGGCAACAGTTCCTCGCCTCGCCCCAGCGCACGGTCCTGGCCGATGACCGCGACACCCAAAAGGTCGCCGACTGGCTGGAAGAAACCGAGACCGGCGACCGCAGCGAACTGGCCTGGCTGGCGGACAACGCTCCGCTCTGGCAGGCAATCACCGCCTCGGCCAGCCAATGCCTGGGCGGAAACTGCCCGGACACCTCCCAATGCTTTATCACCCGGCTGCGAAAAAAAGCGGCCCAGGCCCAGTTGCTGGTGGTCAACCACCACCTCTTCTTTTCCGACCTGGCCCTGCGCCGTTTCGGGCATGCCGAGGTTTTGCCCCGCTACGAATCGGTGATCTTCGACGAGGCCCATCACCTGGAAGGGGTGGCAACCCGGTATTTCGGCACATCCTTCAGCCAGTATCAGGTGATCGATCTGGTGAAGGATGTGGAAACCGCGGCCCAGGCCGACCTGACAGGCCGCGCCAAGGATGGGGTGGTGCAGACCGCCCGGGCCCTGGCCAAGCAGGCCGACCTTTTTGCCGAACTCTTCCCGAAAGAACGGGGCCGCTTTGCCCTGCGGCAATTCATCGAGCGGTTTCCGGGCTGGGAGGAAGAGCGGCAGCGCATGGCCGACCAGATCAAGGGGGTGTGCAATCAACTGACCAAGGCGGCCATGAACGGCGAGTCCTGGCTGGGCATGCAGCGGCGGGCTGAGGAGATGCTCGCCGCCTTCACCGCCATCACCGAGGCGCAGGATATCTCCTCGGTGTATTGGTACGAACGGCGGGAGAAAACCGTGGCCCTGTCCGCCTCGCCCATCGACATTGCTGAAGAACTGCAGGACTTTCTTTACGAGCAGACCCGCAACGTGATCTTTACCTCGGCTACGCTTACCACGGACAACACCTTCACCTACTTTTTCAGCCGCCTCGGCCTGCCGAGCGACACCCCGGTCCTGACCCTACCCACCCCCTTTGATTACGAACAGCGCACCCTGCTGTTCGTGCCGGGCAAGGGGTTTCCCGAGCCCGCGGATCGAGAGTTCCCACGGGCCAGCCAGCACCTGATGCAGGAGCTGATCATGGCCGCCAATGGCCGCACCCTGCTGCTGTTCACCAGCCTCAGCGCCATGCGTGCCGCCCACGAGGTGCTTCTCGCCCGGCTGCCCTTTCCGGTGTTGATGCAGGGGGAGGCTCCCAAGGCGCGGCTGCTGGAAGAGTTCCGGGACCAGACCCATTCCGTGTTGCTGGCGGTGGCCAGTTTCTGGGAGGGGGTGGATGTGGTGGGCGAGTCGCTCAGTTGCGTGATCATCGACAAACTTCCGTTTGAAGTCCCCTCGGACCCTGTTATTATGGCCCGCATGGAACGGATCAAAAACGAGGGCGGCAATCCCTTCTACGATTTCCAGATCCCCCGCGCCATCCTGACCCTGCGCCAGGGCGTGGGCCGGTTGATGCGCAGCGCCACCGACCGGGGGGTCCTGGCCATCTGCGATGTCCGCCTCTTCAGCAAGCAGTACGGCAGACTCTTCCTGAAAAGCCTGCCCCCAAGCCCGGTCTGCCGCGAGATTCCCGCGGTGCGGGATTTTTTCCAGGAGGACGAGTTATGAACAACGGTGAGCTGCTTGCTCTCTTCAAGGAAAAGTCCGTCCGAATCGACGCGGTGATGGAGGCGGACCTGGCCATCGTCGAAAGCCCGCTGCTGGCCCAGATCATCCGCCACGCCATCTTCCAGGGCGGCAAGCGCATCCGGCCCCTGCTTACCCTGCTGGCGGCAAGCCTGGTCGGCGATCCTCCAGCAGATACGGCGCGGCTGGCCATCTCTTTTGAGTATCTCCACGCAGCCAGCCTCTTGCACGACGATGTCATCGACCATGCCACCCTACGGCGCGGGGCCAAAACCGCCAATACCCTCTGGGGCATGGAGCCGGTGATCCTGGCCGGGGATTACCTGCATGCCCATGCCATGGCCCTGGCCAGCGAGGTGGGCGGGCCCACGGCCATGGCCCTGATCGGCCGCGCCACCGCGGCCATGGTCGAGTCGGAATTTTTGCAGATGCACAACGCCCAGGAGATCCTCATCTCCGAGGAAAAATATTTTCAGGTGCTGATGGGCAAGACCGCCGCCCTCATTGCCGCGGCCTGCGAGGCGGGGATTGGTCACAACCAAGGCACGGCCGAGCAACGGGCCGCCCTGCGCACCTATGGCACCAACCTGGGATTGGCCTTTCAGATCGTGGACGACCTGCTGGATTATCTCGGCGACCCGGCAAAAACCGGCAAGGCGGTGGGCAACGATTTTCAGGAGGGCAAGATGACCCTGCCGCTGATCAAGACCCTGGCGCGGGCAGAGGCCAAGGATCGCGAGGTGCTGGTCGGACTGCTCAAGGCAACGCCGCAGGAACGCAGCGGACAGCAGGCCTTGGCCCACACCATCATCGAAAAATACCAGGGCTTTGCCCTGGCCAGAACGCAGGCGGAATCCCTGCTGGCCGAGGCCCTGGCCGGGCTTGCCATCTTCGGTGAGACGCCGGCAAAAGCGCCCCTGGCGGGCCTGGCCCACTATGTCTTGAGCCGGGACAAGTAGGCATGGCCAAGGGTTCCCCGAAAAAACCAGCCCGAAAGGGCGCGAAAAAAAAGAGCGGCCGGAGTTTTGGCCTTTTCTGTCTTTTTCTTTTTGTGGTCGCGACCCTGGTTGCCGGCTTCTATTTCATGGCGCTCTATCCTGGCTCCGTGCCGGACCCCGCGACACCCACCCTGAGCGGACAATCAAAAAAGAAGCCCCTGAACCGGGAAACGGATGCCTTGCCAGGAATACTTTACGAGGAACCGTCCCTGCCCCACCAGGCGCCACCGGTCACGGCCAGCGCCAAGAAACCGACGACAAAAAACATGCCGGGCAAACCGCTTGTGGCCATTGTCATCGACGACATGGGCGACCGGCAAAACACCGGCCAAGCCCTCATCGCGCTTGACCTGCCCCTCTCCTTCGCCTTTCTGCCCTTCACCCCCTTTTCCGAGGCGTTACAAAAAAAGGCCCGGGCCAAGGGGCGCGACATTCTCCTCCACCTGCCCCTCGAACCCGTGGACTCAAAGGCAAACCCCGGCCGCGGCGCCCTTACCACGGCCATGGACCCGGAAACCATGCAGTCCCTCTTCCGCGAAGCCCTGCAAACAGTCCCCAGCGCCGTGGGGATCAGCAACCACATGGGTTCTCGCTTCACCGCCGACCCAAAGGCAATGCGGACCCTGCTCCCTCTGGTCCGGGAGCGGAACCTTTTTTTCCTGGACAGCGTCACCGGAGCCAAAAGCGTTGCCTATGATCTTGCCCGGGAGATGGGGATACAAACGGAACGCCGCACCGTTTTCCTGGACAACGACCAGAACCCGGACAAAATCCAGGCCCAGCTTGAGCTTCTTGTTCAGCTCGCCGGAGAGCACGGCCAGGCCGTGGGCATCGGCCACCCCTATCCGGCCACGGTGGAGGCCCTGCGCCGCTATCAAACCCAGTTGCGCACCCGCGCCGAGATGGTCGGGGTCTCCCGCCTCGTTCACTGAGGCGCGCTTGCCTTTTCGTTTCCTGCTCGCCCTGGAGCCAATTTTCGATTACATTTACACCTGTTGTTTTTGCAAGATTGAACCTTTTTTGTTTCTTGCCTACTCGGAGCCCCATGCATCTCATCTCCCTCAATATCGGCACTCCCAAGACAGAGCATTTTCACGGCAGCGAGGTGGTCACCGGCCTCTGTAAGCTTCCGGTGCAGGGACAACTGCTCCTGACAAAAACCGGCTTTGCCGGAGACGGGGTGCACGACAAAAAACACCATGGCGGGGAAGACAAGGCGGTTTGCGCGTACAGTGCCGACTACTATCCCCACTGGGAAACAGTGCTGGGGGAGAAATTACCCCCGGCCGCCTTTGGGGAAAACCTCACCGTTGCCGGGTTGAGCGAAAAAGAGATCCACCTCGGCGATTGCTTCCGGCTCGGCACCGCCCTGCTCCAGGTAAGCCAGCCCCGGCAACCCTGCAAGACCCTGGCTGCCCGCTACGGCAGGAATGACTTTGTCAAACTCGTTGTCGAGTCTGGATATACCGGTTTTTATTTCCGGGTGATTGCAGAAGGCATGGCCGGGCAAAACGATGCGCTCGAACTCGTGACACCAGACCCCGGAAATGTTTCCATTGCCTATGCCAACCGCATCTATCACCACGACCGGAAAAACCGGGAAGGGATCGCACGGGTGCTGGCGGTGCCGGCCCTCTCCGCTTCCTGGCGGAAATCTTTTCAGGAGCTGCTTGAAAATCTCAACCCCGCCTAGCCGGACCCGGCCGGCCGGAAGCCCTTTGCCCCGCCCTTTCCAGACACAATGAACGTGTGAAAATCATGCCGCCCATCATCACCTTGACCACCGATTTCGGCCTGCAGGATGAATATGTCGGGGTTGTGAAGGGAATCCTTGCCGCACGGGCTCCGCAGGCGCAGGTCATCGACCTCTGCCATGCTGTCGCCCCCCACGATATTGCCCAGGCCGGGTTTGTTCTCCAGGCGGCGACCCCGTATTTTCCCGCGGGCACCATCCATCTGGCCGTGGTTGATCCAGGGGTGGGAACCCGGCGCGCGCTCCTGATTGTGCAGGCCTCCGGCCACTACTTTGTCGCTCCGGACAATGGCTTGCTCACCTATTTTCTTGCCGAGCCCAGGTTTCAGTCCGCCATCTTCATTGACTGTGCCGACTTGTACCTGCAACCGCTCAGCGCCACCTTCCATGGCCGCGATATTCTCGCCCCGGTGGCGGCGGCCCTGGCCAATGGCACCGCCCTTTCTTCCCTTGGCGTTCCAGCGCTTAAGGAAAATCTTACAAAACTTGTATCCCCCGCCTTGCAAATTGACCGGATTCGTGGCAACATGGCGGGGTCCGTGATCCACATCGATCATTTCGGCAATCTGACCACGAATATCCACCAGCGTGATCTTGCCGGCCTGGCCGATGATCCGGCGTCCATCCAGATCTTTCATAAAAATCAGCAAATGACCGGCCTGGCAAGCGCTTACGCATCCCGGGCGGACAACCAGGTGCTGGCGCTCATCGGCAGCCGCGGCTATCTTGAATTGGCGGCCGCCAAGGGGAATGCCGCGGAGATTCTGGGGGCGAAAGCAGGTGATCCCGTTCAGGTAATCCGAAAAAACGACGCGTAACTTCAGGGAAGGAAACAGCTCCATGCATGACCAACACATCGAAGACATCGCCAAGCTCCTCAAGACCATGTCGCACCCGATCCGCCTGAAGATCCTCTGCCTGCTGCAGACCGGGGAATTAACCGTGGGTGATATCCACAAAGAGGTGCACACCACCAACGCCAATGTTTCCCAGCATCTCTCCATCCTCCGCAACCAAGGGATAATCGCCTACCGCAAGGATGCGAATTTCATCTACAACCGGATTGCGGAAGGGAGAGTAACAGAATTGATCAAAACCATGCGGGAACTTTTCTGCGAAAACCCCTGATCCCCCACACCACTCAGGAGGATTCCACCATGATCATCACAGACTGGGTTCATGTTATTGCCGGCGCCTTCATCCTGATCAGCCTGTCCCTTGGCGCCTGGGTGCATCCCTACTGGTATTTTTTCACCGCCTTTGTCGGAGCCAACCTCTTCCAGTACGGTTTCAGCAAATTCTGCCCTCTGGCCATCATCCTTAAAAAACTCGGTGTGCCGGAAACCCGTGCCGACCAAGGATGTCACCACACATAAAACGTCGGCCACGTGTGCGCCATCAGGGCAAACCGGGCTGTCCAGCTTGCCCCTCCGCTTTTTCTTCTGCTCACCCCCCCTCTTGCCCGCCCAAGGCAATTGACGCTTGGCGGAGCTCCTATCCCGTGATACACTCGTATCGAGCGATGCGCACCGAACTGCCGGCGGCGGCTTGATCTTTTCCGTCAACAGGAAAACCCGCGATGAAGTTGACCATGAGAACCCGACTGACCCTGGCCGTCTCCCTGCTCTTTCTCTGCATGATGGGAGCCACTTCCTTCCTGGTGCTCACCGTTATCAAGCAGCAGATCAAGGAGACCATCTCCACCGAGCAGTTTTCCCTGCTCTCCGAGGTAGCGAGTTCGCTGGAGGACAAGCTCACCCTGGCCCACTCCCAACTTATCGCGGTTGCACCCCGAATCACTCCGGAAACCCTTGCTTCCGCCGAAATCGCCCAAGAATCTCTCGACAATCGCGCAGGTCTGCAAAAGGTTTTCGACAATAACATCTTCCTTTTCTCCCCGGAAGGGAAGGTCATCGCCGAGTCACCCTTTCTCCCCAACCGGAGAGGCCTGGATTTATCTTTCCGCCCCTACATCAAAGATACCCTGGCCACCTCCGCCCCGGTTATCTCCGACCCTTACATCTCCACCCAATCCCACAAACACCCGGTGATCATGATGACCGCGCCGGTTTTTGACCGGGAGGGCAAGATCATCGCCATTCTGACCGGCAGCCTTGACCTGATGAGCCCCAATATCCTGGGCAAGCTCGCGGAGAAAAAAATCGGAAAAAACGGCTACCTCTATCTGCTCACCGCGGACAGAACCATGATCATGCACCCGGATAAGAACCGGATCTTCAAAAAAATTCCCGAAGGGAGAAACCCCCTCTATGACCGGGCGCTTCAGGGATTTGAGGGCACGGAGGAAAATATGAGCGGCGCGGGAGTGCCCATGCTCACCTCTTTCAAGCGGTTGCGGGTGAAAAATTGGCTGCTGGCCGCGAATTTTCCCCAGGCCGAGGCCTATGCCCCGCTCATCCGGGCCGCGCAGGTTCTGCTGGCCGGAATGGTGTTCATCACTGTCGCGGCTTTCGCGATCATCCGCTATTTCAGTCAATACCTGACCAGGCCGCTCCTGGCGCTTACCCAGCATGTGGCGAATTTGGCGGATAAAAAAGGAGAAGCGCGGCTTTTCCACGCCACGGCCCATGACGAAACCGCCACCCTGGCCCGGGCATTCAATGCCATGCTCGAAAAGCTCGATCGCCAACAGGAGGATTTGCGCCAGCGGGAGGAGCTCTACCGCACCGTCACCGAGTTCGCCTCGGACTTCATCTTCTGGCGAGCGCCGGACAAAAAGATGATCTTCGTCTCAAGCAATTGCGAAACCCTCACCGGCTATAGCGAGGAGGAGTTCCTTGCCGACCCCGGGCTTCTGGACACGCTCTTTCACCCGGAAGACCGGGAACGATGGCTCAGTCATGTGCATCCCAAGGATGACGCAGGCAAGGAAATCCCCCTGGAATTCCGGATCGTCACCAAGGGAGGGGAGGTCCGCTGGGTCAGTCATGTCTGCACCCAAATCCAGGTTGAGACGGGCCGCTCTCTTGGTTTGCGGGGAAGCCTTGCCGATATCACCGAACGCAAGCAGGCGGCAACGGAACAAGAAATGCTGAAAAGCCAGCTTGTCCAAGCCCAGAAAATGGAATCCATCGGCATCCTGGCCGGAGGGGTTGCCCACGACTTCAACAACATCCTCTCCATCATCCTCGGCTACAGCGAGCTGTTGCAACTGGAGCTGGCGGAAAATAGTCCTGCCAGGGAGAAAGTCCAGATCATCAACGAGGCCGGGCACCGGGCCGCCACTCTGACCAGGCAGCTTCTCGCCTTCAGCCGTAAACAGGTGGTCCACATGGCCCCCTGCAGCCTCAACCAGCTCATCCATGACCTGACCAAAATGCTGGGCAGGATGATCGGGGAAGATGTCTCCCTGGAGTTTCGCCCCTCAGCCGAAGACGACACCGTGCTCATTGATCCGGGGCAGATGGAACAGGTGCTTCTCAACATGGCGGTCAACGCCAGGGATGCCATGCCCAATGGCGGAAGTCTGGTCATTGAGACGAAAAACCGGGAGCTGGATGCGGAATACGCCAAGACCCATGCGGATGTAATTCCGGGCCGGTATGTGGTGCTTTCCGTGAGCGACACGGGCCTGGGCATTAGCAGGGAAATCCAGGACAAGATCTTTGACCCGTTCTTCACCACCAAGGAGCGGGGAAAGGGCACGGGCCTGGGGTTGGCCATGGTCTACGGCATCATTAAACAGTTGGGCGGCCATGTCTTTGTCTACAGCGAACCGGAACAAGGCACGACCTTCAAAATATTTTTGCCCATTGTGCGGGATGCGGCCAGGAAAACGCCGGAGTCATCCCCCCTGCCCCTGCCCCGAGGCAATGAAACAATTTTGGTGGTGGATGATGAAGCCTTGATCAGGAACCTGGTCAAAGACATCCTGCGCCCTCTTGGCTACACCATGCTTGAGGCGGAGAGCGGCGCGGAGGCCATCCAGGCAAGCGATGCCTTTGCCGGACGGATCGACATCCTGCTCACCGATGTCATCATGCCCGGCATGAACGGCAGGGAACTGGCAGAGGCCATAACCGCACGAAGACCGGAAATCAAAACCATCTATATGTCCGGCTATACGGATAACGCCATTGCCCACCACGGGGTTCTTGGCCCGGACGTCGTTCTGATCGAAAAGCCCATCACCGCGGAAAAACTCTGTAGTGTGCTGGGCGCGGCATGCGACAGGTTTCAGGGATTAGCGGCAGGCACGAAGCCTATTCTGTAACAACCACAAAGCACTTCAGCCTTCCAAGGCCAGGGCAATCGCCCGACCGACCGGAACAAAAGCCGCCCGAGCCTTGACTGGGTCCGGCGACCGCCGCAGACGGCCGAAAACCCGCACCTGCCCGATTTCGGCGATGGTGCGCATATTATCCTCGGCCAGCAGATCATCCTCGTCGGAGGCTCCATCGGAAAACACCACCCCAAGAACCGGAATCCCCCTCCGGCGCAGGCCCTCCAGGGTGAGCAGGGTGTGGTTGATGGTGCCAAGACCGCTTTTCGCCACCACCAGGGTGGCAATCTTCAGCTCCTGCAGCAGATCCACCAGCAGGAGTTCCCGGTTGAGTGGCACCATGATCCCGCCAACCCCTTCGATCACGAGCAGCTCATACCGGGCCGACATCTCTTGATATTTCTGGCGGATCAGCTCCGGATCAACCCTCTTCCCCTCCTGCTCTCCGGCGAGGTGGGGCGAAGCGGACAGGGCGAAATAATACACCACCTGACTGCCGACCAGCTCCGGCTCAAGAGGAATACCCGCCATTCCCAGACATGCCTTGAGGTCGGCGGGCGGAAATTCCGGCCCGGTGGCCGCCCATTTCTGGTAGCCGGCCTTGACGCCTTCTTTGCGGAGAAAATCAAGGAGCAACCCGCAGACATGGGTCTTGCCCACATTGGTGTCCGTGCCGGCGACAAAAATCGCGTTCATTTCTCCCCCCTGACGACAAAGGCCTGATAGGTGGCGGGATACCCGCCGTGGGTTGCCTGAAACCAGCCATCAAGCTGGCGCAACCGCCCCCGGGTCAGAGCACCCGGCAGTTGGCCGCCGCCGGTGCCGGTCTTGCGGATATGGTCCAGCAAAGCAAGAAGCGACCCATAGTTTCGCACCTTGATCTCTTCCTGCACGACAAAACGGGGGAAAATCGCCCCGAGCAAGCCAGCCAGATCCTCCCCGGCGGGAAACCCATGGGGCGGCAAACGCACCTCCTGGCCAAAGACCTGGCTCAATCCCTGGGCCAGCTCGCTAAAGGTCCGGGGGCCGAACAGCACCCCGGCAAAACACCCTTGGGCTGAAAGCAACCGGCCAATCCGCGCCAGGGCCGCGCCGAGGTCATCAAACCATTGCAGGGTGGAGTTGGCGCAGATCAGCTCGAAATGGCCGGAACAGGCAGCCAGGAATCGTTCCCCATCCTCGCAGAGCACGGAAACATTTCCCTTATCCGCCAGCCGCTTTTGGGCCAAGCGCGCCATGCCTTCGGCAAAATCCAGGGCAATGATCCGGCCCTCCGGATAGCGCTCGGCAAGCAGGGCGGTGAACCGTCCGGTGCCGCAGCCGATCTCCAGGATGCGCCGGACGCCTTCGCTGCGCTCCACCCCGCTGTCCTCGGGAAGCTCCCGAAACAAGCGGGCCGCCAGATCCTTCTGCACCTCGGCATGGGCGTCATAGGTTCCGGCGGCGCGGGAAAACCGCTTCCGGATTCTTTGTTTTGCGGTCTCACTCACCTGGGGCAAACTCCCGGTCGAGAAAAAGGGCGTGGCCGCCGTGCTCGATGATGGAGGTGCGGACTCCGGGAATCTGGGCCGCTTCCGCCACCGGCGCGATGATATCCCGCCGGCCGTGCCAGCAGGATATCCGGCAGGGGGAAAGTTGCGCGGGCAGCCGCCATTGGCTCAAATAGTCGAGACCCCGGCCAAGCACCTGCACATCGAGGGATTCCAGCAACGAATCCTGCTGTTCGGCCGCAAAACGGAGGAATTCCTTTTTATAGCCCAGCAGGCTTTTGCGGTAAAAATCCCGCAGGAATGCCGCAGGATCTGCCGCAAGCCCCAGGCGGATGGTTGCGATTTCCGAAGGCGGCCAGAAAGCGCGCATGCCCACCAGGGTGAGGCGCGCCACCTTTTCGGGGAAGGCGCAGGCACAATCAACAGCCAGGAAACCGCCCATGGACCAGCCGACCAACTGGACGGTTTCAAGATCGTGTTGGGCGCAAAAAGCGAGAATCTCCGCCTGGGCGGTGGCCGGGTCCAGGGGAGAGGACGGGCGTACCCAGTCGAACCGCCGTCCGGACAGGTCAAGGACCTGCCCGGAAAATCCCCAGCCGGGCAGAAAAAGCACCGGGGGCTTTGTGTCCGGCATGGACGTGTGCGAGGGAACCGACCAGATTTTTTTCATAATGAGAACGCTGGGCTCTTGGGGCAAGAATATCAGATGCCTGTCAGCAGGGCAATTTTCTGAGCGCCTCGCCTAAAAGCACAAACTGTTCATCCAATGGATAGTGGTGATTGCCGATGAAAAGACCGTTGCGGTCGATCCAGTCCGCCTGGGCGAGATCGCCGTGGTTTGTGGCATCGAGCCAGCGGACCGCCTCGCACCGGGCAAAATTGCCCGCCACAATGGGACGGCACTCAATGCCATGGCTGTCCAGGGTTTGCACCACATCCTCCCGGGAAAACGGCGCCGCCTCCCGCACCACCAGACTAAAGCCGAACCAACTGCTTGCCCCGATCTCGCGCTGGACTTGGAACTGCGGAAATGATCCCATGAGACGCAGGAATTTCACAGCGTTCTCGCGGCGGACTTTCACAAAATCAGACAGTTTCCGGATCTGGGTCAGCCCCAGGGCGCCGCTGAGTTCGAGAGGGCGCACGTTGTAGCCGGGCAGCACGAAACGGAAGGATTCTTCAAAGGGATTATCCCCCTTCACGCCGCAGACCTTGTTCACCTTGGGCAGATTCCTGGTCCAGCCGTGGGCCCGGAGGCTGAGCAGGATGTGGAACAACTCCTCGTCGTCGGTGAGGACCATCCCGCCTTCCATGGTGGAGATGTGATGGCTGAAAAACGAGCTGAAACTGCCCATGATCCCGAAAGTTCCGGCCATCTTCCCAGCAAAGGCTGCGCCCATGGACTCGCAGTTGTCCTCGATGAGGATAACGCCCTTGCCCGCCAGGATCGCCTGAATCGCGGCAAAATCGTTGGGATTCCCCAGGAGGTTCACGGCCATGACCAGCCGGGTCCGCTCGCTGACGGCGTCGGCAAGCTGGACAAGGTCATAGTTGAGCGTTTCCGGGTCGATATCCACAAACTTCAGTTTCAAGCCGTACTGATGCAGGGGGAAATAGGTGGTGCTCCAGGAAACCGCGGGCACGATGACCTCGTCTCCGGCTGTCAGCCGCTCGGCCTTGTTTTCCCGGTAAAAAAGGGCGGCCACCATGAGCAGGTTCGCCGAAGAGCCGGAATTGACCATGACGCAGAAGCGCGAGCCGAAATGTTTGGCAAACTCCTGCTCAAAGCCTGCGACATGCTCGCCCATGGAAAACCGGCCGGATTGAATAACCTGGGCCATGGCCTCATATTCCGCCTCGTCCCAGGAGGTACATGCCAAGGGATATTTGCTCATGCTTGGTGCTCCTGCTCTTGCAAGTAATAGTCGTACGCCTGCCCAATGCCTTGCTGAAGCGAGGTTTGCGCGGTCCAGCCCCAGGCGGCGGCCCGTGTCACATCCACGAGTTTGCGCTGCATGCCCACGGGCTTGGCCAGGTTGTGCACAAAGGCGCCCCGAAAACCGACCACCTCGGCAACCGTTTGGTAATATTCGAGGATGGTGCAATCCTGCCCTATCCCCACGTTCATCATCTCCGGCAGGGTGTCATAGGAGCACACCGCCTTGGCCAGGCAATCGGCCAGGTCGCCTGCGTACATGAACTCGCGCCGGGCAAGGCCGTCGCCCCAGATCTCCACCGTCTCCCGGTTCTCCTCCTTGGCCCGGTGCATCTTGTGGATGACCGCCGGGATGAGATGGGAGCTGGCCGGGTCGAAATTGTCATGGCGGCCGTAGAGGTTGCAGGGGATCAGGGTCTTATAGGCATAGCCGCTGTCTTCCTTGGCGATATACTGGCAGAGGCGGGCCGTGGCGATCTTGGCCAGGGCATAGCCTTCGTTGGTCGGTTCCAGCTCCCCTTGGAGGATCATCTCCTCCCGCAGGGGATTGGCGGCGTTGCGCGGATACATGCAGGAGCTGCCGAGATTGATAAGCCGGGGCACGCCCTGTTGGCGTGCTGCCCAAACCAGATTGCGGCCCATGTCGAGATTATCGAGAAAAAACCGGACCGGCTCCCGCAGGTTCGCCTCGATCCCGCCAACCCGGCCCGCGGCATGGATGATCACCTCGGGCCGGTGGGCGGCGAGATACTGGGCGACCTGGTCGTAATCGAGCAGGTTGAGCGCACGGCTGGAAGGGGCCAGAATCTCGAACCCGGCCACAGCCGGATGCTCCCGAAAATTGCGCCCGACCAGACCATTGCCGCCGGTTATCAAAACCTTTATTTCCATGGAAACGTCACGGATGAAAGAGGTTACGGCTGTTCGTGACGGGAGAAAACCTTAAACCCGCTCTGCTGGCACATTTTATCGCGACGGGCGATCTCAAGATCCTCATGCACCATCTCGGTTACCATCTGAGCAAAGGTGATCTTCGGGGTCCAGCCCAGCTTTTCCTTGGCCTTAGTCGGGTCGCCCAACAGGGTTTCCACCTCCGTGGGCCGGAAGTAGCGCGGGTCCACCCGGATAATGACCTGCCCCACGGAGAATCCCGTGTCTGCAGGGGCATCGTCCAGCGACGCCACGATGCCGATCTCGCCAACCCCTTCCCCTTCCCAGCGGAGCCGAACCCCAAGCTCGCCGGCCGCCACCTCGACAAACTCCCGCACGCTGTGCTGTTCGCCCGTGGCGATCACGAAATCCTCCGGGCTCTCCTGCTGGAGCATGAGCCACTGCATCTCGACGAAATCCTTGGCATGCCCCCAGTCCCGCAGGGCATTCATGTTGCCGAGATAGATGCAACTCTGCAGGCCGACACCGATCCGGGCCAGACCCCGGGTGATCTTTCTGGTGACAAAGGTTTCGCCCCGGATCGGGGATTCGTGGTTGAAGAGAATGCCGTTGCAGCCATAAATGCCATAGGCCTCCCGGTAATTCACCGTTATCCAGTAGGCATAGAGCTTGGCCACCGCATAGGGGGAACGGGGATAAAACGGGGTGGTTTCCCGCTGCGGGGTCTCCTGCACCTTGCCGAACAGCTCCGAGGTCGAGGCCTGATAGAATCTGGTCTTTTTCTCCAGCCCCAAGATTCGGATCGCCTCCAGGATGCGCAAGGCGCCGAGGGCGTCCGAATCCGCGGTGTATTCCGGCTCCTCGAAGGAGACGGCCACATGGCTCTGGGCGGCCAGGTTGTACACCTCATCGGGCTGCACCTTTTGGATGATCCGGATCAGGCTGCTGGAATCGGTCATATCGCCATGGTGCAGGATGAAGGCGACGTTTGTTTCATGGGGGTCTTGAAAGATATGATCGATACGATCCGTATTGAACAGGGAGGTCCGCCGCTTCAGGCCATGAACCTCGTAGCCTTTTGCCAGGAGAAATTCCGCCAGATAGGCGCCGTCCTGCCCTGTCACCCCGGTAATCAATGCTTTTTTCTTCATCTCCGCTCCCGATGCCCTGCCGCGACACGCGCAACTGGTTCTGTCTTGGCCTGCTCCTATTCACAAAAAAAAATCATGGGCCGCTGCGCCCATAATCACACCTGCACCTTCTCTTTTCTGCGGCACATCCTACTCTGGAAGCAGTAAATTCTCAAGCCGCCGCTGCTGTCTATAGAAAATAAAGTTAGGAAACCATAGCCCTTCTAATTACGGCAAGTTATGCCATAATTTTTCATTTTAGCAAAATGCAAAAAAAAATAAAGTTTGAAAATCCTTCTCCTCCCGACGGCCGCAGACAAAAAATAAAGTTGGCTAATAATTGTCTCCCGCCGGAGCGCATCAATCTGGCATCCGAGAAAAGCCCTCCGAACCAGTAACCCAAATGGCCATTGCCTAAATTCAAGTATCACTGACCTTACCCCTGTGATTGTTCCACTCTGCGATTAGCGATTTCGGCTTTTTGAGCCCGTTTAAAAGCTGCTGAAAATTCTTCTGGGGTCATGTTGTCCAGAGAGCTGTGGGGCCAATTTACATTATAATCCTTTCGCCATGACTCAATTATTTCTTGGGTCTTGCACAGGCTGACGAACACATGCTCATTGAGGCATGAGTGATGGCTTATTACTGCTTTTCAATCGGGTTCTCCCGCAACCAGGCCCTGCTTGGTGATTTGGTCGCGTTACCCGACGCTGTAGCGCCGGACTATTTCAAATTACAGAATTGATCATGAAACTCACCGGGGGGTTCCCTTAAGGAAATTAGATTTCTAGGCTCATCACGATACTCGGGTGCCCCCTATCAATCGAATCATTTTCCCCTGTGGATGCACAACCCATCTCACCCCATCATCCCGATGGTTTTGCGGAAACGGATCAGTGTAATACCAAAAAAAACCGTGCCTATCAAGACGAGGATAATGAATTGCGACCACACCACATCCAGGCCCGCGCCCCGATAGAGAATCGCCTGGGCAAGTGAGACAAAGTGGGTGGTCGGCGCTATCTGCATTACGGCCTGAACAAAGTCAGGCATGCTTTCGCGTGGTGTGACCCCGCCAGAGAGCATCTGTAGCGGTAACAGCAAAAGCATCAAAAGCAGCCCGAACTGCGGCATCGAGCGCGCGATGGTGCCCAGAAAAATCCCCATGGAGGTGGTGGCGAACAGGTGCAGGGCGGTGCCGAGCAGAAAGAGGGCGAGCGAACCTTCAATGGGCACCGAAAGGAGGCCCTGGACCACAAAGACCAGGGAAAAAGCACAGGAGACAAGGACCACCAGCCCCATGGACCAGACCTTGCTCGCCATGATCTCAAAGGGCGTCACCGGCATGACCAGCAGATGTTCGATGGTGCCATGCTCCCGTTCACGGATCAAAGCGGCACCGGTGAGCACGATGGACAGCATAGTGACGTTGTTGATTACCTCCATCACAGCACCGAACCATGTTTGGGTCAATGAGGGGTTGAAGCGCGCCCTCAGTTCGAGCTCGACCGGTTGCACTGCTGTCCCGCGATACCGCTGAACGAATTCGGCTACCTCGCTACTGATCATGGTCTGGATATAGCCGCTGCCGCTAAAGGCTTGAGTCATACGGGTCGCATCCACATTCAGCTGAACCGTTGGTTGTCGCCCTGCCAGCAGATCAGACTGAAACTCCGGGGGAATGTTCAGTGCAAAAGTATCAAGACCGGCATCCATCCGGCTGTCCATCTCGGCCGGGGTAATCAGCACCGGCGGCAGAAAATGCGGCGGATAAAAGGAGTCAACGATACGCGCCGACAGCGGCGACTGATCTTCGTCAACGATGCCGATCGGTGCCTTGTTGAGGGTTTCCGGCATTGCCGTGGCTCCCGAATAAACCGAAATCGTGAAAGCAAAAACGATCAGCGCTTGCATTATCGGATCACGGACCAGGCTGCGCAGTTCCTTGATGCCCAATTGTCGAATGTTGTCGAGTCGCATGGTCAGCGCTCCTGTTTGCGCAACAACAGCACGCAGAGCCCGGTCAGCAATGGTACGGCCAGGATAAGCGGCAGGAAGGAGGCCTGAAGGTCCGCAAAACCAAGTCCCTTGGAAAATGTTCCGCGGGCAATGATCAGGAAATACGTGGTGGGGTAGATGGTACCGATCATCCTGCCCATCCCTTCCAGTGAGGAGACCGGGTCGGTCATGCCGGAGAACTGTACGGCGGGCAGGATGGTGAGCACGGCCGTGCCGAAGATGGCCGCAATCTGGCTGCGGACAAAGGTGGAAAACAACAAGCCCATGGCGGTGGCCGAAGTGACATAGAGCAGGGCCGCAACGGAGAGGACCAAAAAGCTCCCCTTCATCGGCACGCCGAAAACGGTCACCGCCAGCAAGGACATAAGCAAAAAGTTCACCATTGCCAGGCCGATGTAGGGCAGTTGTTTGCCGAGCAGAAACTCAAGCCGGGTAACCGGCGTGACATAGAGGTTGACGATGGAGCCCAGCTCTTTTTCCCGCACCACACTGAGCGCCGTGAGCATCGCCGGAATCATCAGGAGCAAGAGGGGAATCACCGCCGGCACCATTGCGATCAGGCTCTTAACTTCGGGGTTGTAGCGAAACCGGGTTTCGATCTTGATCAACCCGGCGGAGCGGGACTGGCCAAGCTTGCGCGCCGCCATCTCGGCCAGCCAATGGGCATGCATTCCGCGCACATAGCCCTGAATGGTTTCGGCCCGTTGCGGCATGGCGCCGTCGATCCAGGCCCCGATCGCCACCGGGGTGCCGCGCCCCAGATCGCGGGCAAAGCCCGGCGGTATTTCCAGGGCCAGGCTGATCTCGCCACCCCGCATGCGCCGGTCCAGATCGGCGTAATCGGTAATGGGTGCGTGTTCGATGAAGTAATAATGGGAGCCGGCAAGGTTGAGCGCATAATCGCGGCTGGTCGAGGTCTGGTCGCGGTCGAGCACGGCAAAGGAGAGCCCCTCCACATCCAGGGTGATCCCGTAGCCCATGATCAGCATGAGGATGACGCTGCCGAGCAACGCCAGGGTGGCCCGAATCGGATCCCGCTGGAGCTCCAACCCTTCGCGCCGGCTGTAGCTGAGCAGCCGGCGAAGATCGAAGCCGATTTTTTTGATCGGCACGCTCCTGTCGTGGGGTGGCGGGGGGGGAGGGAGCGCCGCCGCGTTTGCGGATAGCTCGGGGGACTTGCCCTCGGGTACGGTGTCTTCCAGGTAGCCGATAAATGCCTCTTCCAGGGTTGTTGCCCCGCGGTTTTGCATGATCGTGGCGGGCGTATCGCTGACCAGCACCAGGCCTGCGTGCATCAGGGAGATGCGGTCGCACCGTTCGGCTTCGTTCATGAAATGGGTGGAGATGAAGATGGTGACCCGGTCATGGCGGGCGAGGTCGATCAACATTTGCCAGAACCCATCCCGGGCGATCGGGTCCACCCCCGAGGTGGGTTCATCGAGGATCAGCATCTCCGGCTGATGGATCATCGCCACCGCCAGGGAGAGCCGTTGGCGTTGCCCCAAAGGGAGACTGTCTGGCAGCGCCGCCATGATCTCGGTTAAGCCGAAGCGGCGGGCCATTTCGCTTACGCGGTCTGGAATCTGCTCGACGGGTACGCTGAAAAGGCGGGCGTGCAAGGTGAGGTTCTGCTCCACGCTCAGCTCGGAATAGAGCGAGAAGGACTGGGTCATGTAGCCGACGCGGCGACGGGTTTCAAGATCCTTGGGGTTTATCGTCTGGCCGAAGAGCCACGCCTCCCCATCGCTGGCCGTCAGTAACCCGGTGAGCATCTTCATGGTCGTGGTCTTACCGCAGCCGTTGGAGCCGAGAAAGCCGAAGATCTCCCCGCGGGCGATGCGGAAACTCACCCGGTCCACTGCGGTGAAGTCGCCGAAACGCATGGTCAGATTCTTCGCCTCGATCGCGATCTCCTCGCCATCGGTTTCGCGTGGTGGGATGCGGATCGCCTGGTGGCCGGCGCGTTTTTCTTCCGGTAGCAAGGCAATAAAGGCCCCCTCCAGGGTATCGCTGGCGGTACGCTCCAGTAGCTGCTGCGGGGTGCCGGTGGTCAGCACCCGCCCACCATCCATGGCCACCAGCCAGTCGAAGCGGGCGGCCTCTTCCATATAGGCGGTGGCCACCAGGACGCTCATCCCGGGTTGCCCGGCCCGGATCCGTCCGATCAACTCCCAGAACTGTCGGCGCGAGAGGGGATCAACCCCGGTGGTGGGTTCATCGAGGATCAGGAGATCGGGATCGTGGATAAGGGCACAGCAAAGGCCGAGTTTTTGTTTCATCCCTCCGGAAAGCTTGCCCGCCGGGCGGTCCCGGAAAGGAGCCAGGTCGGTGCTGACGAGCAGGTCGGCGATGCGGCGCTCTCGTTCGCTGCTCTCTTGGGAGAAGAGACGGCCGAAGAAATCGATGTTTTCGAATACCGACAGGGTTGGGTAAAGATTTTTGCCCAGTCCCTGAGGCATATAGGCAATGCGCGGGCAGACGGATTTCCGGTGGTGGGCTTCGGCCATATCCCCGGCCAGCACCGCAATCCGGCCGCTCTGGATGATGCGGGCGCCGGCGATCAACGAGAAGAGCGTAGATTTTCCTACCCCGTCCGGGCCGATCAAGCCGACCATTTGTCCGGCCGGCAGATCAAGGGTGACCGTGTCCAAGGCCAGGGTCTTGCCGTAGCGCAGGCTGACCTCGGTTAACGAGGCGACCGGGGGTGTTTCTGCCGCAAGCGACGCGGGAGGTGACTCGGCCTCGCTCATTGCGGGAGCCTCACCTGTAGGGCGTTCGGCCACGCAATCTGCGGATCGAGCCGGACATGGGCTATGCCCGGCAGGCCGGTTTTGACCTGACGGATATGTTTCTTGAGCAGCTCCGGTGCGATGTGCGCCTTGACCCGGAACATCAGCTTCTGCCGTTCGCTGGCGGTTTCCACGGTCTTGGGGGTGAACTGGGCCACATCGGCGACAAAGGAAACCGTCGCCGGGATGACGTAATCCGGGGCGGCATCGAGCACCAACCGCGCCTCGGAGCCGATGGCGACCCGGCCCGCAATGGCGGATGGCAAAAAGAAGGTCATGTACACATCGCTCAGGTCGAGCAGGTTGAGGATCTTGCCCCCACCGGCAACCACCTCGCCGGGCTGGGCAATGCGGTACTGCACGCGGCCGTCGCGGGTCGCCTTCAACGCACTGTCATCAATGTCTGCCTGGAGTCGTTCGATCGTGGCCCGTGTCGCCTCGACAACCGAGCGCGCTTCAACCTCCTGGGATTGTGCCGTGGCAATCGCGGCTTCGGTCGCGGCTGTCTGAGCTTTTGCCGCCCGGATTGCCGCTTGGCTGCTCAGGGCTTGGGCGCGATCATCGTCGAGTTCCTGGGTGGAGACGGCACCCATGCCAGCCAGGGGTGCCGAACGCGATAGACGTTTTTGAGCCGCATCAAGTTCGGCCTCGCGTTGCGCGAGCAACGCCAGAGCGGCGGCCTTCTCACTCTGGCGTTGCACCACTTGGTTCTGCACGGTTTTAACAGCGCTTTCTGCCTTACGAAGATATGCTTCGGCCTCGCGGCGCTGGGCATCGAGCACCTCGGTATCCATGCGTGCGACAATCTGTCCTACGGTGACGAAGTCGCCTTCGTTCACCAGAATAGCTTTGATTCGGCCTGAGATTTTGGCGGCGATGTCGATTTCAACCGCCTCGATGCGGCCATTGCCGCTGGAAATTCCCTCATTCTTTTCGTTGCCGCCATATCGTTGCCATGCGACCACAGCCAAAATGCCAATTGCCATAGACCCCACGGCTCTGATCAACCATTTTTTCCGCTGTTCGATCATTGTTCTTCCTCAACCAGCCAAGACGTGCCTGACGCCTTTCATTTCAGATCAGTCAATCGGGGAAGAGGTTCTACCGCCCCCCATATCCACCATGCGGCTACTGCCAACTCGACCAAAACGATTTGTTTTTTCGCACTTGCTTTTCCATAAAATTACACCTAGGGTTTTCACCCTCAGAAATTTCTTCCACTGCGCCGGATGGAGATGAGCAGCCAGATTCCGGCCACTGCCGCACTGATAAATCCCAGCAGACCGAACAGGGGTAGGCCAAACAATACAGGGCCGCGCTCGACGGTCATAACGATGGCCGAACCGATAATCAGGGCGGCGATGACCACGCCCATAGTCAGACGACTGGTGGCGCAGTCCAGTTGGTCCCCAAAATCCTGCAACCGTGTCACATCTACGTGCACTTGGAGTCTGCCGCTCCGGGCGGAACGCAAGAGCTGTCGCAAGTCCTGAGGCAAACCGGTAAGGATGTCGAGACCGTCGACAACCGCTTGCCATCCCCGTTTGACAAGGGCATCCGGGGCATAACGAGCCTGGAGTGCCCGGCGCAGGAAAGGTGAAAACTCCGTTACCATATCAAACTCCGGATCAAGCTGTCGCCCCATCCCTTCCAAGGTGATCAACGATTTAATCAACAGCGTCAAATCCGGCGGCAAAATAAGATGATAGTCACGGAGCAGGGTGGTCAGATCAGTCAGGATGGTGCTGATATTGAGTTCTTTCAGGGGAACGCCATGATACTGATCAACGAGGCCATCAATTTCTAATTTTAGACTGTCCAGGTCGATTTTTGCCTCCCCGGCCCAATCGAGCAGCACTTCGACAACACGGTCGGCCTCCCTCTCCACCATGCCATGAAGCAGGTCCACCACCTGACTGCGGCGATCGACAGACAATCGTCCAACCATACCAAAATCGATGATGGCGATTCGGTTTTCCGGCAGGTAAAAGATATTGCCCTGATGAGGGTCGGCGTGAAAAAAACCATCCACTAAAATCATCTTCAATACGGCTTGGACGCCGCGTTGAGCCAGAATTTTCCGGTTCAGGCCGGCCTGCCCTACGGCTGTGAGATCGCGGCCGGGGATCCCGCTGATAGTTTCCTGTACGTTCATCCGTTCGCCGGTCCATGTCCAATAGACTTTTGGGATGACGATTTCGTCGTGGAGGCTAAAATTATGGGCAATCCGTTCCGCATTGCGGCATTCTGCCGCCAAGTCCAGTTCGCGGCGCAGAGACAGGGTGAACTGACGCACCACCTCTCGCGGTCTGAACCGGAACATCTCCGGGGATTCGGCCTCGACAATTTTCGCCAGGCGCAGCAGGAGCCGCAGGTCAGCTTCGACGATCGGCCGGATGCCGGGGCGCCGGACCTTGACAATGACATTCTCCCCTCCCCGCAATCGGGCGCTGTGGACTTGGGCAATGGAGGCTGCGGCCAGCGGCTCGGGAACCAGTTCGGCGAAAACCTCTTCCGGCACAGTGCCTAGATCCTCCAGCAACTGCTGCCTGATCTGGACGAACGGTACTGACGGCGCCCTATCCTGCAATTTTTCGAATTCAGCGATCCATTCAGGGGAAAACAAGTCCATGCGTGTAGCGAGGATCTGCCCCAATTTGATAAAGGTCGGCCCCATCTCCTCCAGCGCTCGCCGCACTCTCGCGGGCGGCTCCAATCGCGCCAGTTCACCGGCCTCTTGCCAGTGTAGCATCTTGCCGGCGCGTTCCAAGGCACTGGCCATCCCCAACCGACGAACCATATCACTGAATCCGTAACGGACCAAGATTGAGGCGATATCGTGGAGCCGCCCCAGATCGCGGGCAGCAGTCAGGGTTTCCCATAAAACGGAGGGCATCACTATTCCTTTTTGTTAGTGCCCTTTTTCTTGAGCGTTTCAGCAATCCCCTCTAAAAAACCGGCGGCAGCCATGGAAATCTTTATTCCCACCTCCCTGGCCATGTCGGCGCCGACACTCACGTTTTCGCGCATGTTCTCTTCCTGTTGCCGGGTCAGCGTTTCCACCGCCTTTTTCGCCGCCGCACCCACCGCAGTGCCGGTATTGCGGGCGTGCTGTACCAAATCGCCCAGCACATTCCTTACCGTGTCATCCGAGGCCCGGGCTATATCATTTGCGGACTCCAGAAACATATCCTCCAGTGTCCGCAAATCATTCAGCCCACGTTGGAGATTCTGAGAGCCGAATTCCTTAATGTGACCAGCCGCCTCTTCGATGGCCAGTTTGGAAGCCTCCGCCGACTTCGCCAAAGCCTCGTCCACACCGGTCATCACCTCCCGCAATGCATGGTCGACCCTGGCGCCTTTCTCCTTTGCTCCAAGACTCGCGCCCTCCAGCACAGCTTGAACGACCTCCTGACTTTTTTGTACATCCAGGTGGCCTGTGCTCAGCGCCTTCAAGGTGATATCCCGGACGGTCTCATGGATGTTTACCCCGTCCGCCACGGCGACACGAGCTTCATGCTCTATTTTTCTGCTCTGATTTTTCCGTTGTGTCTGCGCGGTCATTGCCTTCTCCTCTGTAAGTTAGGTTACCATAAAAGGAATGGACTGTATTGCCCGACCAACTTTCAACAACAACCTGAGTCTTCTCAGATTTTTTATACGATACCGATTTTTCCCCGCGCGCTCTCATAGCCGATCTCAATAATCTCCTTAGCGCGACCGAAATCCAGGAAACGAATGTGCCCCAACAACGGCTGGATAAGGATGTCCGGCCGGTCAGCCTCCAAACGATATTGAGTAATACGTGTTTCCATGATGTTGATTGAGGCAAGCAGCACTTCGAATATGCTGGGCAATGACTCCCCAGACGAAAGCCAGCGCGAAAACTGCATCGCGCCCGGCGCTCCATGGTCAAGCAATTTGGCCTTAATTTCCTGTATGGACTGGCGATAGCCCTCCATCCAGCGGCTGAACATGTCAAATTCCCCATCCACTGTGGCGACCGGCATGTTTACTCGCTGCGACTTAAGATTCTTGCCGGCAACGATGTCGTGGTTGAGATCCACCGCGATCACGATTTCGGCCCCCATGGCACGGACAACGCTCACCGGTACCGGGTTGGTGAGGCCGCCGTCCACCAGGATATGGCCATTAAGACGCACCGGGGTGAAGATGCCGGGCACGGAAATACTGGCCCGCACTGCTTCGATGACATCCCCCTGTCGAATGGCAACCTCCTCGCCGGTCTGGATATCCGTCGCGACGGCACAAAAAGGCGTCGGTAGAGTCTCAATGGCATCGGCACGGATATGGGCGCGCACCAGTTCACCCACCTTAACGCCGTCAATCAGCCCCGACTTTGGAAAAACGACATCAAAAAATGAGACGATTTTCATCCATTCAAAATCCTGGAAGGTTGCTTCCAGAGCGTCCACCTTGCCTGCGGCATAAATCGCGCCGATCAAAGCGCCAATGCTGGTGCCAGCAATGAAATCTATCTTGATTCCTGCCTCTTCCAGTGCACGGATGACGCCCAGATGCGCTAGGCCGCGTGCCGACCCGCCGCCTAGCGCCAGGCCGATCCTGGCATCGACGCGCTGGCACATAATTGATTGTCTCGACTCTCCTGTCATGTTTTTTTACCAAAAGTCACGGCCTGGAACAAAGGCAGTATTCGTGTGATCATCTTGCTAGCGATATCGTTCCGCCCTTCCTCCATCAGTTTTGGCAAGAACCTCCCCCCGCGCCTGACAAACCCGGACACGCACTGCTAAGAAATAAAGGGCACACGACTATTCTGATGACAGACCGCATTGTTTTCATATTATCCCTCAAAGCTGATCACGTGTCCATCTGGAAACGAGAATGGGCTCTGCAAGCTTTTTTAATTCACCGGCAAGAAATTCTTCGGATGCGGCGGCGTAACTTTGATGCAGTTTTGGGGCCAGCGACAAGAACGATTGGAGATACTCCGGATCAAAGGCTTTTCCTGACTCCTCCGTCATTAGCCTAAGGCTTTCATCCAAGGAGTAAGGCGGCTTGTAAGGACGCCCGGAGGTCAAGGCGTCAAAG
The DNA here is from genome assembly GCF_046883345.1 of Hydrosulfovibrio ferrireducens. Taxonomy (NCBI): domain Bacteria; kingdom Pseudomonadati; phylum Thermodesulfobacteriota; class Desulfobulbia; order Desulfobulbales; family Desulfobulbaceae; genus Hydrosulfovibrio; species Hydrosulfovibrio ferrireducens. Next base: position 80,994 of record NZ_JALKCW010000012.1, read on the forward strand.
ACATCAGCAATAGAGAACAGACGAGCAATAGGCGAAATTGCCTTACCGGCTAAGCCGTTTGGATATCCCGTGCCGAGATAGTGTTCATGATGCCCTTCTACAATCGCCTCAGCCCCGCGTAGAAAAATGCTGTGGCGGAGGATATCAAGGCCTTGCGCAACATGCGTCCGCATAATTCTGGTTTCTTCTTCATCAAGCGGACCCGGCTTGAGCAAAATTTTGTCGGGAATTGCGATTTTCCCGATGTCGTGAAGAAAGGCGCCGACAACCAGATCGTGCATCTTGGTCTCAGGAATACGAAGCGTTCCGGCCAAATGAATTGCGTACAAAGTGACCCTGTAATTATGCCCACTGGTGTCGCTGTCCCGTTTTGCTATCAAGCTACCCAGCATGATCAAGGTCTCGCCCCTGGCTCTCATATTGTCCAAAGCTTGTCGTTTCAACGCGTTCTGATGCAGGCGCAAAACAGGATAGAGAAGTATCGTTGTGGCATAAACAAGAAGATAAAAAGCAATAATCATCCCCACCAAGTCATAATGAACTTGCCCTGAAAGCTGATACGCATAGCGAACCAGCGCATAATGATCAGTAACATCGACTTGCCGCAAATGCGCCTCGGTTAACAACCGCAGGATACCAAGCATAAACGCAAAGTTTGTTCCCACTAGGGTGGCCCCCAGAAATAGCTTTAACCCAAGTCCATCGGCCATAAACAGTTTTCGCAACCATCTATACATTACCTTGGGATTGATCGGGTTGGTGTGGGAAATAGGGGAAGCATGAGACCACGATGGCACGTTTGCATTTTTCATTTTTTAAAACTCCATTCCGTGGTCACAGAGCTTGATCGTTCACACCTTGATCAACGGACAATTGAGAAACCCACCCTCGCCTGTGTGCCACGATCCAGATTGTAGTCTAGCAGGCTTTCTCCGTATCCTGTGAATAGCTGAAAATGCAGAAAACCGCCGGTCCGGGCAAAAAAAGCCTTGCGTAACGGATAGGAAAGATCCAACTGGGCGCTGCCATACCCGGCGGTACCGCTGCGCAATTGCGCAGCCATCATCCAACCATCCTCATCTCCATAGCGGAAATTCCAGTCCACATACCCCCGATAACGCTGGATATCCGGGTTTTCTTCTTTGTCCAGATATCCATAAAGCTTGGGCGCGAAGATCAACGTGCGTTCATTCATAAATTTGATGCGCCAGACAGGCTGCGCAAAGAGAGTGTTAATGCTGCGAGAACTCACGTCGTCCTTACCGTTCGATTCGTGTTCAAAGCCGGTACGCAGCAGGTCTGGCATCAGACCATTGCTAATGATAGCCCCCTGCCAGAAAACACTGGGACGATAGGTGCTGTCACGAAAGGGAGCTGAATCTTCCCCAAGATCCCAGAGGGAAGTCTGCGTATAGCCGAAATGAAGACGGGAAAGCAGTGGAAACCACACCACTGGACGACTGTCAGAATCAAAAATCCGGTATTTGAAACTCAATTGGAAGCGGGCGTTGATGCCGCCGTTGTCGCCCACGACAAAATATATTGGCTCATTGACTGACAAGGCAGGTTCGTTCGCAGAGAACAATATGTCACCAACAGCACTAGGCTGTATGACGGACGATGCTGTTGTCGCTAAAGACGCCGGGGTCTGCTTGATGGGATCAGGATGGATGACCAGCAGAGCCAACCGGTTCGATTCTTCTCCCGCCAACTCAACCCGCACCATCCCTATGAGATAATTCGGCAATACCCCGTGATACGTTCGACGGGTATCTCCCATGGCGGCCGGCTCTGCCGCGGCAACCTCTACTTCGAGCGTCCTACCTTCGTGCACCACCTTAAGACTGAGCGTTGTCGGCCAATCAACCTGCGCCGAGGGCTTGACGACATCAAACGCAATCGGTGCGCCCGCAGACGCGGTCTCATCAGGAGTCGCGATTAACCAGGAGGGAGTTGCCGCCCAAGCTAACGGCACAATGGTGAAAAGAACCAAGAGTAGCAACGGACAAATCGCTATCAAGCGATTCAGTGATTTCGTCCTCCTTTGCAGCTTCCGTCCTGCCCAGCGCCCCATAATATAAAAGCTGTTTTTGCACAATATCATAGCCGACCCCAGCGCGTCCAAAATTCAGGAAACGGATTGTGCACAATGCCTGACCAGAATTTGACATAATGATGAAAAGTCCATATTGCAACAATTCCTGCCTTGTAACTACTTACGATTGCGTGGTGGGATTTTTTAGTTTCAGGGCGATCCGCGCCACATGTCCTCCTTGAAAACGGGCTCCGGCCAGTTCATTGTCACTTGGCATTCGTTCTCCTTGACCTCCGACGATGGTCGATGCGCCATAAGGTGACCCGCCGCTGACTTCGCTAATCCCCATCTGACCTGCAAAGGCATAGGGCAGGCCAACTACCACCATGCCATGGTGCAGTAATGTGATGTGAAAACTGAGAATGGTCGATTCCTGACCACCATGCTGCGTGGCAGAGCTGGTAAACACGCTGCCTGGCTTTCCAACCAGATCTCCCTTTTGCCAAAGACCGCCGCTGGCATCCAAAAACTGGCGCATCTGGCCGCACATGTTGCCGAAGCGGGTCGGAGTGCCAAAGATAATTGCATCTGCCTCAGCCAAATCATCCATCGTGGCAGTCGGGATATGTTGCATTCCTTTCTGGGCATCAAGCGCTCCCATCTTCTCCATCACTGTCGAGGGAAGGGTCTCCGGAACTTTTTTTATCACCGCCCCGCACCCGGCTACCGCCCGAACACCTTCCGCCACAGCTTCGGCCATCTTGTAAATGTGCCCATACATACTGTAATGAACGATTAACACTTTACACATGTTTTGCTTCTCCTTTTATCAACCTACAGCAGAGGTTAGTCTGTGACCTGAGTCAGCCCCTAAGCAGAGGAACGAATATATGTCGCAATTCCTGATCGGTGGGCGACAGGGCTGCCGGTGATAAAAATTCCTGAATCTTGGCAGCGTTCGTCATGTGTGCAAAATCGCGATGCTTGATTGCCCCTCTTTGACTAATTTTCTCGTCTTTCCCTTGACTATATTTTTTGTTATTCGCGCTTAAAGGAGCAAGCATTATAGAGTTCGTAGTCAGTAGGATTGCCAGTTATCTTTACGATAAAGCGAGAGGTAACTATATTCACCAACTTTAATCTCTCGGGGTTTCACTGAAGTGAACCCGTGAAAACGGAGCGTCTCGTCAAGCTCCGCCGATCTAATACGAATATTGATCGGCGAGCCGAGGTGACCGGGAATTTTCTTAAATTCAATCACAGCCAAAACGCCGCTTGGTTTCAAGACCCTCTTAATTTCACCCAACGCTTTCTGATCGTCGCCCTGCGGCACCAAGTCATGAAATGTTATGACCATGAGGCAAATATCTATTGTGTTGTTGCCCAAAGGAAGCGAAAGCGGGCCAGCGACCCTAGGAACGACATTGGTGATACCTTCAGCCACAATTTTATCGGTCAACCGATCAATTATCCCCTCCTGCAAATCAAAGGCATATATCCGCCCCTGCTCCCCAATACGGCTGGCCGCGGCCAGGGCATAGTCGCCGCAACCACAGACAGCATCAAGAAAAATTGCGTCTTCCTTGATTTCTAGTTCTCGGAAGAACTTTTCCTGGTCGATTAAATCGAAGCTGCTCTTGCCATTGGGAATATTTTTTTGCTGATTCATCCACACACCTCTCAGTCCCATGTCATGCGTTTCCTGAATTCGATCCTCTCTCTTCTGGCCTCCACTCCATGTTAATGACCATATGGAGAGGCGCTCCATATGGTAAGCATGAAGAATCCCCCCGTGACAACAGCATGCATTGGGCGCCAGTCCGCGCAACCCTTCTCCAAGCACCTTGCAGAGAGTCTCATTGTTAGTTAACCGGTAAAGCCAGGCTAAGACCAACATCTGAAAAATCAGTGTTTGCAAAGCAGGTGAATCAGATTGATCGGCCAGCCCGGCGGTGGTTCCTTGGCCAAAACGTAAAATGCCACCGCAAGAGAGAGTAATGCTATCGCGATATACAAAGCCAACCTGGATGGTTTCATACGCCCTCCGATTACGTGTTTGGTGCTTCACCTCAGCAGCGGATCACGGAATTTGTGGCGCAGACGCGATTTCTCCGCCGCCACCCAACACTTTATATAATGTCACCAGGTTCTGCAGCCGCGTTAACCGGGTGGCAATCAACCCCTTTTGGGCGTCATAGAGCGAACGCTGGGAATCCAACGCATTCAGATAGCTGTCCACCCCTTTTTCATAGCGAGCTTGAGAGAGGCGGTAACTCATGGCGGTGGCATCGGTGAGCGACTGCTGCGCAGCCACCTGGTCGTCGATGGTTCCCCGCTGGGCAAGGGCGTCGGCCACTTCCCGGAAGGCCGTCTGAATCGCCTTCTCATACCGGGCAACAGCGATGTCCCGATCCACCTCCGCCACCTTTAAACTAGCCCATCTGCTGCCGGCATCGAAAATCGGGAGAACTATTTGTGGTGCGAAAGCCCAAGCGCCCGATCCTGATTTGAAGAGACCGGATAACTCATCGCTTCCGACTCCAACAGAACTGACCAGAGTGATGCGTGGGAAAAACGCCGCCCTTGCCGCGCCTATATTGGCATTAAATCCCTTAAGCTGATTCTCCGCCTGCAGGACATCGGGACGCCGCAGCAGTACCTCGGACGGCAAACCTGGGGAGATATCCTTCATAGTTGTAAGTGTTTCGGATAATGTCTGGGGAAGTAATTCGGCTGGGACCGTCGACCCGACGACCAAGTTGAGACCGTTTTCGTCTTGGGCCACCAGAGTAAGGTAGCGGGCGATATCCACCCGCGCTGCATCCACCCGGGTTTGCGCCTGCCGAAGATCCAACTCTGAAGAGGCTCCCATTTCAAAGCGACGCTGAATTAATTGGTAGGTGCTCTGTTGGGCATCCAGAGTATTTTGGGCCAGTGCAAGCAGTTCACGGTCGGCAGCCAGGGTCAAGTATTGCGTAGCTACCTCTGCGACCAAGCTGATCTGGACAGTGCGTCGCGCCTGCTCGGTAGCAAGATATTGTTCTAATGCTTGATCCTTCAGACTTTGCACGCGACCGAACAGATCAAGTTCGTAAGCGCTGACCCCAACACCTACGTTATATTGATGAACGGTTTCGGCCTGACCTGTGGTCGAAAGGGTCTCAGGGATCCGTTGTTTGCTGCCGGCAGCGGTGGCGTCGATCTGCGGAAACAGCTCGGCACGTTGGATCCGGTACTGAGCCCGTGACCTCTCGATATTGAGAGCGGCGATGCGCAGGTCGCGGTTATTTTCGAGGGCGAGAATAATCAATTTCTGCAACTGCTGATCAACAAAGAATTCCTGCCAGGGGATATCGGCCACTTCTTTGGCGGATTGGCTTTCTCCTCGCTCTTGATATGCCGAGCCGCTTGGCCAAACGGCCGCCGTCGGTGCCTCGGGGCGGACATACCTGGGGGCCATGGTACAGCCCTCCAGGCAAAGCAATGCTGCCATGGGCAAACACAGGGCTGCGATCTTCGATTTCATATCAATGCACCTCCTGAGCTTTGGGATCAGCCGAGGACTGTGGTGTCGGCTTTTTTCCGGCAAAGCGTCGAGAAATCAAGACAAAGAAAAACGGGATAAAAATCAAGTCGATGAAAGTAGCCGAAAGCAGCCCGCCGGTGACGGCGGTGCCGATGGCGTTCTGAGCCGCGGAGCCTGCCCCGCGGCTCAAAGCCAGCGGCAGGGTGCCGAAGAAGAAAGCCAGGGAGGTCATGATGACCGGACGCAATCTGATCTTAACCGCGGCCAGAGTGGCCTCAACCAGCTCATGGCCCTGATTCATCTGCTCCTTGATGAATTGAATGATCAGGATGGCGTTTTTGGTGGAAAGGCCCACAGTGGTGAGCAGCCCAATCTGGAGATAGACATCGTTGGGCAGCCCCCGCATTGTAACTGCCACAACTGCACCCACCAATCCCAGCGGCAACATCAACAGGTTGACAAAGGGGATAGTCCAGCTCTCGTACAACGCAGCCACAGCCAGAAACACCACCAAAAGCGAGATGGCATACAGGGCCGGCGCCTGTTTGCCTGCCTGCTTCTCCTCATAGGAGAGACCGGTCCACTCGTAACCGATCCCCGACGGCAGCCCAACAGCCATTTTCTCCATTTCGTCCATCGCCTCACCGGTACTCACGCCAGGGGCTGCCTGCCCCATAATCTCCACGGATGGAATCCCGTTATATCGTTCCAGGCGGGGCGATCCATACTGCCAGTGGGCGGTCGCAAAGGCCGAGAATGGCACCATCTCGCCCCTTTCGTTTCGGACATACCAGCTTTTAATATCCTCTGGCAGCATTCGGTACTTGGCGTCGGCCTGGAGATAGACTTTCTTGACCCGGCCATTCTGAATGAAGTCGTTAACGTAGGAACTGCCCCAGGCTGTTGTCAGAATATTATTGATGTCGGCCGGGGAGACCCCCAGGACTCCTGCCCGGACATCATCAATATCGAGCTTGAACTGGGGTGAGTCATCCTGACCGTTCGGGCGCACCGCAATCAGCTTGGGATTTTTCCTGGCCAGACCCAACAACTGGTTGCGTGCCTCCATCAGCTTATCGTGTCCCAAGCCGCCACGATCCTGCAACTGAAAGTCAAAACCATTGGCCTGCCCCAACTCCACCACCGCCGGTGGCGAGAAGGCAAAAACCATACCGTCACGAACCTTTGAGAAGGCCTGCATAGCCCGGCCGGCAATGGCCGGTGCCTTCAACTCGGTGGCCTTGCGCAGATTCCAGTCCTTGAGCTTGACAAAGGCCAGTCCCATGTTCTGCCCTCGACCGGCAAAACTGAACCCGGCCACGGTGATTATGGATTCAACTGCTTTGGATTCCCGCTCCAAAAAATGCTGCTCCATCTGTCGTATCACCTGAATGGTCCGTTCCTCTGTGGCGCCGGCAGGCAGTTGCACCTGGCAAATGATGAATCCCTGGTCCTCGTCCGGCAGGAAGGCGGTAGGAAGCCGCATGAAAAAGAAAACCATAGCCGCCACAATAGCGCCATAGACAACCAGGTAACGTACCGGTTTACCAAAGGAGCGACCGACGATCCCTTCGTACTGCTCCCTGCCGCGGTCGAACAACGTGTTGAACCAGTGGAAAAACCTCCTAAACCAACCCGATTCCCCAGGCTCGTGCCCCTTTTCCACCGGTTTGAGCAGGGTGGCACACAGGGCTGGTGTAAGAATCATAGCCACCAGCACCGAAAGAATCATAGAGGAAACGATGGTGATAGAAAACTGGCGATAGATGGCGCCGGTGGATCCACCAAAAAAGGCCATGGGCACGAAAACCGCTGTCAGTACGGTGGCGATGCCCCAGAGTGCGCCGGTGATCTGGCCCATGGATTTGATGGTCGCCTCCCGTGGCGACAACCCCTCCTCGGACATAATCCGCTCCACGTTCTCTACAACCACGATTGCGTCATCTACGAGCAAACCGATGGCGATAACCAAAGCGAACATGGTCAGAGTGTTTATGGAAAAACCGCTGGCCGACAGCACTCCGAAGGTGCCAAGCAAAACGACCGGTACCGCAATGGTGGGTATCAATGTGGCCCTGAAGTTCTGCAGGAAAAGAAACATGATGACAAAAACGAGGAGGACTGCCTCAAACAGGGTCTGAACCACCTCTTCTATTGATATTTTGACAAAAGGAGTGGTGTCGTAGGGATAAACCACCTTCATGCCGGCAGGGAAGTATTTCGACAATTCCTCCAACTTGGCCTTGACGCGATTGCCCGTATCCAGGGCATTGGCGCCGGCAGCCAGACGGATTGCCATACCACCCATCGGCTTCCCTTTGTAGAACGACTGAATATCGTAGTTTTCGGTGCCTATCTTGCTTTCGGCTACATCCTTCAACCTGACAGTAGAACCATCGCTGTTGGTCCGCAGGATGATTGCATCGAACTGCTCCGGAGTCTGCAGCAGGGTGCGGGCCGTGATGGTGGCGTTGAGTTGTTGCCCCTGCACAGCAGGGGTTCCGCCGAACTGACCGGCTGAAACCTGGGCGTTCTGGGCCTGTAGCGCCGCAATTACATCGTTGGTGGTCAAGTGGAAGTTGTTCAGCTTGACTGGATTCAGCCATATTCGCATGGCGTTCTGGGTACCGAACACCTGCATTTCTCCTACTCCCTCCACCCTACTGATGATGTCCTGAAGGTTGGAAACCATGTAGTCAGTCAGGGTGTTACGGTTCATGGATCCGTCTTCCGAAACCAACCCAAAGATAAGCAGGAAGTTCTTGGTGGATTTGACCACCGAAACCCCTTGTCGCTGCACGATTTGGGGCAGCAGCGGCGTAGCCAGTTGCAGCTTGTTCTGCACCTGCACCTGGGCGATGTTCGGGTCGGTACCGGCTTTGAAGGTCAGATTGATGGCCACCGCCCCGGCTGAATCGCTGGTGGAAGACATATAGATCAGGTTATCGATGCCGTTCAGCTTCTGTTCGATGACCTGGGTGACGGTATCCTGCACGGTCTGGGCCGAGGCGCCGGGATACGTGGCGTTGATCGTGATCTGGGGGGGCGCGATGGGCGGGTATTGGGAGACCGGCATGGTCTTGATCGCCAGCAATCCGGCCAGCATGACCATGATGGCGATCACCCAGGCAAAGATAGGGCGATTGATGAAAAACCTGGACATGGAGCGTCTCCTTTACTTTTTAGCTGCTGCTGACGTTGGAATGCCAGCTGGGGGTGCATCCGGCTTGCTGCTGAACGGTACGGCTTTGACCGGAGTTCCAGGACGCGCCTTTTGGATCCCCTCCAAGATTACGCGGTCTCCAGCCTTCAACCCTTCAGTCACCAGCCAGTTGTCGCCAACCGTTCTGGAAACCTTGATGACACGCGGCTCCACCTTCTCCTCGGCACCGACCACCATGACCATGGCCTCGCCCTTCGGATTACGGCTAACCCCACGCTGCGGAACCAGTATCGCCTGTTCACTGATCCCTTCCTGCACAATGCCGCGGACAAACATGCCGGGCAGCAACAGTTGATTTGGGTTGGGAAAGAGCGCCCGCAGGATGACGGAACCGGTACTCTGATCGACAGTCACTTCGCTGAATTTCAGGGTTCCCTCTTGCGGATAAGAGCTGCCGTCTTCCAGCAGCAGCTTGACTTTTGCCTTGCCGGCATCTTTCCCCGTAATTTCGCCATTAGCAAGATTCCGCTTCAGACGGAGCACCTCGGCGCTGGACTGTGTCACATCCACGTAGACTGGATCAAGTTGCTGAATCGTGGCCATCGGCGCCGCTTGACTCGCTGTTACCAATGCACCATCGGTCACGGTCGAGCGGCCGATCCGACCCGATATCGGTGCCTTCACACTGGTGTAATCCAGATTGATGCGAGCGGCCTCGACGACCGCCTGATTGGCTGCAACATCGGCCTCAGCCTGTTTGAGCATTGAGCTTGCATCATCGTAATCCTGTCGGCTCACGGCATTTATAGCTACCAACTCCCGAAAACGTTCCGCCTTGAGTCGGATCGGGATAAGGTTGGCCTCGGCTCGGGCCAGGGCTGCTTTGGCATTGGCGTAAGCGGCCTGATAGGTTGCGGGATCAATCTGATACAGCACCTGCCCGGCCTTCACGTCTGTTCCCTCGGCAAACAGTCTTTTCTGGATAATCCCCCCCACCTGGGGACGCACTTCGGCAATCATGTAGGGCGATGTCCGGCCTGAGAGCTCCATGGTCAAGGCGATTGGCGCAGTAGTTATGGCCACGATCCCTACCTCGGGAGGACCGCTGGTTGGCGGGCCTCCCGAGGTATTTTGCTTACAACCGGTTATCGCGAACATGCCGATTAAGAGTCCCGTCAGAGCGATCAGTTTGAATTTGTCAGTGGTGTCCATCAAAATTTACCTCAAAGGAGTTGAGCGACTTCCTAGCTTGATCGCTGTCGCATCGAACGGATGCGACAGCACCGGGAAGAAATTTACGAGCAAAAAAAGAGGGTGAATATTCACTCCTCAATAAAGTGTTAAAAAATCCCCTGCCGCGACACTGCGGTTCACCTTTTGATGCCATCCCAGCAGGCATGAACGGTCTGCACAAGCAAAACATCATCCAATTCAACAAAACCAAGAATATGGTCACGAGCTATAGTCAAAAGAGGCCCAATCGCTATGGCAAACAACACGACCAGAGGGAGATCCTTCACGATCTTCCTGACTCCCCCTTCCTCAAGAAGCGTACGATACATATCTCCATCATTGCCCTGCCCCAGAATTCTATCTCTACGAAAAGCCACACCATAAGGCGAGTTGAGATACTGCTCCAGAAAACGAAACTCCAAAGGATGTGTGATAAAATAACGGAGCAGCTCGGTACTGATATGGATAAATCTATCCCTAAGCGATTTGTCCAGCTTATAACCCTCCATGAGTCCCGTCTGGATTTTATCGTGGAGATCCTGAAATAAGTCTGTGATAAGCACGTCTTTATTTACGAAATAACGATAGATGGTCCCCGCCCCTACGCCGGCTCGATCGGCGATGCTGGCGATTGGGGCACCATGGAATCCATGCTCGGCGATCAGTTCCAATGCCGCTTGCAGTATCTCTTGTCGTTTTTCAGAAGTCGCCATACCGGACCACCTATCTCAGGAGTGAACGTTCGCTCCCAAGATAGGTGGTTATCCATTTCTTGTCAAATTGTTTTTTACAGACCTATGTAATTCATGAGCTAACCTAGTCTGTTGATTATTGCGTATCTTGGAGGCGAAACACTGGATACCGAAAAGGCTAAAGCGAGTAATATGGTCCGCCAACTGCTCCACATCTTCGATCAGCGGCTTAGGGCCGTTTTGAGAGGGATCCTGTCCACTCTTGCGGCGACGGGCATATAGCAATGGGCCCAAACACTGGGATCGGATACTCATAGAGCAGAGTTGCACCTCTTGCTCGTTGGGCTCTTTGTCCAGTAGTTCACTGACCAGAAGGTCAAAACCGCGGACGCTTGGTTCCACCGATTCCCACATGACTTTGGTCAGCAAGCCGGAAGGGTTTGCCGCCTCCTTATAAAAGATGTCAAAAGCATGGCTTTTCGGATTGGTGATCCTCTGCATAATTGAAAATATCAAACCGCGCATCCGCGCTTCCGCCGGAGCTTCTGCCGAAATTCCGCCATTAAGGGGATAGGCCTTCGATGCCTGAGCGAAAGCGTAACGCCAGCACTCCACATACAAGTCCTCCTTGCTGCCGAAATGATAACTGACCGCAGCGTTATTGACCTTGGCCTTTTTGCAAATCTCGGCGATTGTCGCCTGGCGAAAGCCTTTGCTTGCAAAAACCTTACATGCGGACACCAACAGGTTTCGACGTGTTTCCTGTCCATCGCTTCGTTGTTTTCTCATGACTCATTCCCTTTTCAAATAAGTTAAATATATATTTGACTTATTTACATTGTCGCGTCAATTGGTTTTTGGGACCAGATTTCAAAAGACTATACCCTGAAAAAAAATAATGGAGATCAGGTCAAGCCTTCCATGGCAGATAAATACTCATCACTCAGTATCGTTACAGTGACGGGTTGAACTCACCGCTCCTTTTATTATGCTGAAGCATCAAGATAATCTCCGCCCTGCCCTCCACAATCTCATTCCCCAGTTTTCCGAAGAAGATTTTGTGTGCTTTACAAGTTCATACCTTCCTCCATTGAAAAGCGCTTCTAGTTCTTCCCGGTCCCAGTGCCCTCCTCCCGCAATGCATTTTTTCAGCATGTTCCCGGTGAACGCGATGAGAGATTTGCCTCTCGGCATCATAAATAGAAGGGTCGAAATCCCATGATCGTCCCTCCCGTCGACCTCCACCAAGAAAAAACGCCGACTTGAGAACGAAACTCCCACCAGAACATATGGCCGCGGGCTACCGGAAATCTTAGGCACCTTGGGAAGACAGCAGCCTTCAGGGGCTTCCCCTTCGAAAAACGACAGGCTCGCTCCTTTGATGTAGGGCAGGGCCTTAAATAACTTTCGAAAACTCCACGAAACATCGTTCACGGACTTGAACGGAGTAAATTCGACTGACGGTAGTTCCCCGCATCCAGCCTCATCGTACAGAGTCCCATCCTTTGTAGAAACGTACTCTAAACGTACCCCTCCGCCTCCAGGGCGATCTTCGCCTTGGCCTTTTTCGTTTACTCTTTCCCGAACTTTGACCACCTCGATCCGCTGCGCAAAATCCGCAGTGGTGAAGTCGAGTCTCACCGCATAAGGAGCCGTAATCCCTTTCGGTGACTTCGGCTCCGGGTCGATAGCGGCCTCCTCCGGCTCCTCCTTGATCCTTCCTCCCCCGCTTCCCTTTTTTCCGCCTTCATGTGTTCTGAACCCGGGATGTTCGTAACTGAGGGTGGAAAAGGGCAGCCTGACAGCGGAACTGAACTGTTTTATTTCCAGGACCAGGATGGTTTTCTCGATTTTCATCCCCCTGACCACCCAGCTACTGCCCGGGATGGCCGGCGGCTCGGCATGAAGCGGATACGCATACTCCCCATTTCGCATGTTCTCCCCGCCACCGTTAGAAGCGGAGGACCAGACCTTCTTCCATGCCGCCCGAAACTCCCCGTCAAAAAGGACCAAAGCCATCCTTTTGATGACTTCGGTAGACAGGGAGGCGATGGCGACCCGTTCCGAGAACTTGAGATGCGCCTGGCCGTCCGTTAGTGTGGATGTGCATACATCCGTGAAAAGATCCGGCCCCAGCAGTTCAGCTGTCATCATCCTGTTGGGGGCGAAATAGGCCCGGATCACCTCCAGGCAGGGAACCACGATCCGCTCCCCACGATTCCATATGACCACGCATTTCTCCCGGAGATTGAATCTCGTCCGCAGTTCATACTGCCTTGGCACCGATATCGCATCGCAGATACTCACCTTCGGCGAGGAGCAGAACCGGATTTGCATCCGAGTGCCCAAATGGTTCACCCCTGTTGGTTTACCATCCCGGTAGGCACAGCCGAGACGAAAGGCCGGCAGTGCCCCCCAAGGCATGGCTAGGTCATGCAACGTACCGTTCTCCCGCCGGAAGACAGCCTGCATCTGCCACTGTTTATGTTGCCCCGCATGGTAGGGCGACCGAAGCCAGTGGAGATAGACGTTTTCGTTCTTGTCAAAAGGCCAATCCTTAAATTTCATCTCCATGTATCACCCCTTTTTCAAATGCATAAATTATCCGCTCGATCTCGGCCGCGACGCTGGCGGGATATTCGGGCCGAAGATGCGCTTTGCGAACGATTCGCCAGGGCTCCAACGATTCTCCACACCGCAATAGCTCTCTCGCCGCAGCCCTCACGCGCCTGATTTCAAAGGAGTCCCTGGTCTCGATAACGCCTTCAAGACTCGCTCTTGCTACAGGGAGCTTGTCGATATTCCTTTGCAATATGCCAAGCGCACCGAGCTTTTTGCCGATGGCGCTAATAGTGACGCGTACGGGTCTCCCAGGTGCGTAGAGAATGGCATGCGCGACGGGACCGACCCGGGCCCCGAGTTCGCGATCTCGGCCCGGCCAGTCAACCCGGCATCCGGCAGCCCCTTTCCTGGACTTGACCGGAGGGAGATTCTCGAAAAGCCATTTCTGATCATTGCGGTAAAGCCAGCAATAATCAGCTGGGCCTAGCGCCCTGAGTTCCTTCCGTCCCTTTTGGGGATGCGGAGCTATGAGCGCGAGCCATCGCGTACGGCGCTCAATCAGCGATTGCCCAACCTCAATGAAATTTTCCTCCTGTCGGCAGTCCGCCAGCCTGGCCAGGTGGCGAATTACTGTTTTCACATCTACGCCGAGGGCACGAGCGGTTGCCCTCAGGCTTTTCCCCTCCTTTTCTGAAAGGCGGATCAATTCCGCCTCCCACGCCGGACCGACTTCAAGGATTTTCCCCTCCGAAACTTGTCGCTGCGTTCCCGGTCAGGGCCGGTCCGGGCATAGTTAAAGCCACATGAACAGTAGAAATGGCCGACCGGCTCCCCCGTCTCACAATTCCTGGTGATGACACACCGGCGGACAAGTGCCTGCCGGTAATGGGATACGGCAGGATTAAGACAAGGCCAGGGACCTCTTCCAAAGGGCCGGCTCTCAGGGATGCTGGTGCAGAAAAACTCCTCGAGCCCTGTCCCAAGAAAATGGATCAAAAGGATGTGGCGGAGAGGATGGCTCGCCTTTCGCGGCTTGCGCACAATGCTATTCAACCAATTGTCCTGAGAGTCGATGTTTATGCGGCAGTGGATTTGCGCCAGAAAGCAATCCCCGTAATGTGCGATAAACCTCTCCAGAAGCTCACGCTGAGCCACCCGGCCTGAATAGCTCGCAAGGTCCATCTGCCGGAGGTGATGCAGATACTTTTTCCGAAGGAAGAAAAACCCGGGACTTTCGGTCTCCGGATGGCTGAGCAGCCAAGCCACCGAACGGGTTATTTCCCGGCAGTGGAGGAAATACCTCTCGTAAGGTTGCGGAAGGTATTTCCCGTTGGGTACGGGAGCGGCAACGAAGGCGTGCTTATTCTGAGGGGCGGCGGTCGGGACATCGCTTTCGCAAAGCCAAACCTCGTGCCTATGGCAAAGCAGGGCTCCGGCTGCCTGATGGCTTCTATGCCAGTATGGTTCCCCGTACCGGCTTTCGTCAGCGGCGAGGCACTCTGGGCAGAATCTGAGATACCTGGGCGATGGAACGCCGCTGGCCATGACACCCATGGCCATGTGGATGCCGCCCCCGTGGGTGGAGCCCTTCATCCAGGCGATCAGCTTGTCAACCCGGTGCCTTGGCAAGAAGGGGCTATAGAGCGGAAGGAGGGTATTTTCCTTGATCAGGCGATCGACTGTGGTGAGGGTACCAACAGGGAGCTGCCTTCGTAGGCAATTCAAGCGGTTTGGCAGATCTACCACTGCGCTGGCGTTGGTAGATCCGAAAAGATCCTTCATGGTGGCTTTGATGCTCAGATTGCCGCTTCTGCGATGGTAACGGGCACAGGCGCTGTAGAGCATCTCGTCTGGATATAATGCCGGGAAAAAGGCGAGCATGGTTATGGGGCTCCCGCAGCCAGGAATTCCTCGGCAGACTTAATGACTCCGGCGGCCTTCAACGCATCGTATGGAGATGTTCCCTTGGCGGCCTTTGCGACGATCTCTCGCAGGTCGCCGCTGAGCGAAACGACCTTCAGTCTTTTTTTCTTCTCCTGCGGCTTCGCGGCTTCCTCAGCGTTCACCTTCTTCAGAGCCGTCTCCTCCGCGGCAAGGCGAAAAGCCTCACTGCCGGCAAGCCGCAGGTCCGTCTCAGCCGCGAAGCGGCGGCAGGCCGACTGGGCGCTCCTTACTGCGATTTCCGGGGCGTATCCCGCTTGGACGATTAGAGCGGCGAGTTGCTCTTCAGGAGACTCCCCGAGCCCTTCTTCATCCGCCTCGGCTACCGCAACCTGGTTCCGCAAGGTGTTTAATGTCCCCTGCAGTTGCACCCGGCCTAGAGCTTTCCGAAAATGATCATGCAGCAGGTTTCCGGGCAGACCGATGTCCGAGATATCCTTCAGCGCCTCCAAATCGCCCATCCGAAGGGCTCTGAGGATCGGAGCAACTGCAGTAAGATTCTCCCGGGCGAGCACCCTGATCATCGCCGGGGTGATCCTTTCCGTTTTATCCTTTGAGCCGATCACCTCCCATTGCGCCAGCATGTAGAGTTTGGTCGCGATGTCCAGGATCCCCTGCGACTCCTCATAGATTACCTTCTTTAGCGACTGCTCCAGAGGAGTCGGGACTGCGGTCCATTGGTAACGCCAGACACGCTCGATAAAATAGTCCCAGACTTGATCCTCGGCGAAGTTGTGCATGAGCACGTCGCCTTGCCCGGTGGTCCTTCGGGCCAGGGAGAACTCCTTGGTGAACAGACCCAGGGCCTTATAGGTTCCCATGAGGACGACAGGCACACCGATGGTGTTGGTCAACTGGACGAAGAAATTAAGCAGCAGGTTTGAATTGTCCTTGTGGGCCCCCCTCAGGCGCTGAATCTCATCAATCACCAGGACGCCCAGCCCGACGTTTGCCGCGATTATGGCAATGATGGGCATTAGGTCGTTGGCGGTCCGTCTCTGGTTGGCATACTTTTCCGCGTAGCGGGTTCCCAGGAGCCGATCAATCGCATGGAAAAAGCTGCTGCACAGACCTCTCGGAGACCCATCATAGGGGCAGTCGAGTTTGAGCCATACCAATTGCTGCTGATCGAAGGAACCTCCGTTGTATTCCCGGTGGGTAATGACCTGAGGAAGGAGGGAAAGGATGCTCTCGATGAGCGTCGACTTCCCGACCCCGCTGGCGCCGATGATCGAAAATCCGGCTGCGGTCGACCGGATTGTGGGTGTGTAGGGATAGGATGAGCCCCGATTCCAGTCGAGATCTGGGAACCCTGCCTGAATCTGTTTGACCCACTCGGCCGAGAGAGGATTTCGCGCAAGATACCCATTTCGGATCATCCGGGAGAACTTCTGCTCTATCTCCAGGTATTCAGGCAAAGGAACGACGATATTTTGAATTCTCTGGACCGCGTTCAGTCGGCGCAACGCGGGAAGGGTTCTCTCGGCTTCCGAATAGGCAGGCATACGCCTCAGCAGGCTGCCGGCTTTTTCCGGAGACAATTCCTGCGGCAACGATTCGATAAAACAGTTGTGGCGATAGAGGGGCTCTTCGCTCTCCTGATAGATGGCATTTACCCTATTGCCGATAAGGAAATGCCCGAGTTCCCGGCCCCCCGACTTTTTCATGGCTGCTCCTCCTCGGCATCGGCTTTTAATATGTCGAGGAAGTCCTTTCGCTTGGCCGAGGACGAGGCTTTGGCACTCATTTCCCCCTTGGCCAGGGGAAGCAAGGTTCCAGGCGCACCGCACTGCCGTTCGGCCCGCAAGTCGAAAGCCTCGTCCCGACGATTGAGCTTCTTTTCCTCGGCTCGGTTGTCACGAATCCCTTTCAGGCGCTGGTTGTTGCTCTGTTTCTGGGGGCCCGACTCCTCCTTCATCTTGGCGGCCTCCGCTTTTATGGCCGCGACCTGTGCCCGCAACGCGGCATCGGACTGTAGCCGCCGGCCTTCATGCTGCTGGGACTTCAACTTGTTCAGAGCAAAGAAATCGAGCACCTCTTCCAGCATCACGCCGTTGAATCGTTCCTCCTCCGGCAAAAGAGTGCAGGGATCGAAACTGCTGCCGTCGCTTGCGCGCAGATAGATGACTTCCATACTGCGGGGGTCATACGAGACCGGAACGGTCCAGGTTCCCTCACTTCGCGCACGGACGTACCATTGCTCCCGGAGTGCCCGGGCTGTCGTATAATGGACGCCCTGAAACCGAATCCCCTTGGGGGTAACGGTTGCCGATCCGGTCGGCATTAGATTCAGCCGGATGGTTTCCGGGCTCTTCTCACGCAGGTGGCCGCCCCGGTTGCCAATGCCCCATTCCCACAGGTTGACGGGGATCTTAGGTACGTCGTCGGCAATCATGTCCCTGTCCAGCGGATATTCCTCGACCCGATGATGGAGATTATATTTAATCACCGTAAGAATAATGATTTTGGTGAACTGGCGAAGATCAAGGGTGGCATCCAGACGGTGATCGGGGTCTCCTCTTTCGCGTTTCCTCACAGCACCGGGGAGCCAGTGGATGCTTTTCAGGTTCGCCCGCCGGAACATCTGCTCCACAATCCCTTTCCAGTCCGCCCGGTAAGGAGGGCAATTGGCAACACGGATATCCAGGGCATCGGCAAGGCTATCGGAATCAAGTCCCAAAAGCTCTCCCCGGTCTCCGAGGATCATTTCGGGAAGATACCGGCACGGCCAAGCCTCGGAGGCGATTTCAACGTCATACTCCGAACAGAACGACACCTTGTCGGTAGTAGCGTTGGCGAGTGCCATCATCGCCCCTACCCAGCTCGGCCCCTCAAGCCCCACGTAAATCCCCGCTACCATTCGGCTGAACACATCGACGACGAAATAGATCACGGGCCTGCCGATGATCCAGTTGCGGTTGAGGGTGCTGACCAGGTAGACATCCCCGATAGTGGCATCGATTTGAAAGATGGACCCCGGGCCGAAAGCCATCTGGGTCGAGTTGCCCAGTATAGGCCGGCTTTTCAATAAATATCTCTTTTCTCCTCGCCTCGAGACGATCGAGTGGGTCAGATCCCGTTCTTTGAGGTGCCAATAGCGGAATTGTTGAAAGGAGGGAAGCTGGGAGGCAGGAGGAAGGACCGGGACACTAACCCCGCCCTCGTTCCGGTAGCCCATGTTAAAATGCTTGTCGATCATGAGATCGTAGGCGCGGCGAAGGGGATTTCCCTCTTTGGTGTTGTAATAGAGGCCGATGGAGATCCTGAAGATCTTATGAAGTTCTTCGTCGACGTTAACGCCCACATACTCCGGGTCGAGTTGGAGGATCTTGCGCGGCCTGCCCCTTTTGGGCTGGTCGGAGCGGCACTCCTTGATGAGGCGATCCTTTCCGGGGCCTCCGCAGTTTTTGTACGCCGGAAGCAGGGCGTGCTTGATCTTCCCTCCCCGCCAGAAGCGTTTGAGCTGTTTGTAGACCTCTTTCGGCGCGACCTTGAATCGTTCCGCAGCCTTCCTGACCAAAGGCCCCCGCTGTTCCTCCAGATAAATGCCCGGCTCAACCGCCACCAAGTCTCGGATGATCTCCCAGGCCCTCTCCATCCGGTCCTTGTGCTTGTGGAGAAAAGCCGGATCCGGCTTGGCGAGCTGCGCGAAAGGATCGATCATGCGGCGGAAGGCTTGGCCGCCCGCGATTGCCGCCTCCAATTCTGAACCCCGTTTCCAAACGGGAAGCGGAAGCGAGACAGCATCGGAAACCGAAACAACGACGACCTGCTCGCCGGCATTGTCCGTCCAGAGCACCCTTTCCAGGCGCTGCGTGGCGTCTCCTTCCACCGGGTTCCATTCGATCAGGGTATTGATAGCAAGGAGGCGATTCATGCACTGTGCTCCTGCTCGATTGGATATCCAGCCACCCTCGCGACACGCAGGGGCTTGTCGGTTGCGATCACTTTTGTCATGTCCACCGTCCACCGTCCGGATGCAATGAGGTGCCTGACGACCCACAAGCCCGAACCCGCATTCAGCCCCAGGGCGTGGTCGATCGCAAGAGCGGCATGCGCCAAAGACTCCCGTGGGTTTTCGGTGATCAGATCGTACAAGGCCTCCTCGGCCTGAGAGATAATCTGAGGCGTGAGTCCTGGAGAACTTGCAATGTCTGCGGATGAGTGGACCCATTCGACATACTCAGCCATGGCCTTTGGAATATCCAATTCCGTGACGATCCCCCAATCAACTTTCCGCTCTACCCAGTAGGTCCGCTCGATCTCCAATTTTTCCAGGACCCGCTTGCTGCCGAGATCCTGGCTCATCTTCACGGATCGGGCCACCATGATGGTTCTTCCCTCGGAGAGAAGGTCGACAAGAAAGTCGGTGGTCATGATCGTGAATTCTTTGGTTTTTGGGTCTGTGGGATGCCTGACGCCAAGCCGTTCGGAGATCTTCATAGTGTCCTCGACCGGCAAGGGGAACTGTTCGCGGATGTCGACGACGAGAGAGGACCAGTCAAGCAGGTAGAAGTAATTCTTCTCGAGATTCGAGAGAAAGTGGTGAACGCGGCTTGTCGTCCACCCCTTGATTCGGTGGGAGAGCCCGCGCGAAGGGACTTCGCGGACCGTCAAGAAGGGTTTGTATTTTTCACCATGCCCCTGGCCGCGGCCTTGCTTAAGCTTTCTGTCCGCGCTGGTCATCTTGCGACGTGGCATACCGATTCCTTTTGTTGGGGAGCAGCTCCCGAGACGGGAATTTGGCTGAGCGGCGGCGAACTAGAAACGGGCGAGCCTTCCCGGAAGACTCGCCCGCCACACTGTTACTTTTCCTTGCGCACGCCTTTGAAGGGCTTATCGTCCGCTTTCTGGTCGATGAACCTTCCTGCCGGGCCCCGCTTTACCCACCGATCATTCTGCGGATTGTAGGCCTGGGACCGGTTTTTTACCGCGCCGATCCTGTGGCCATCACCGACTGGGGGATTTTTCGCCATCTTTGCCATCACCTCCTTTCGCTTAAAATTTTCTTCTTATGTTCTTTTGCCGGGCTGCTTCCAAAATTTGCCGCCGCGATTATTTTTTTTTGCGGATTGTCTGTCTCCGACCGGTCAGCTTGGGAGCTTTATTCGATTGACCTCTTGGTTGTTCTTTGCCAATGTGTCTTATTGTTCTAATTTCAGCCATAAAGCCTGATTTTCGTCCCGAACGGCAATTTCCCTGTCCGGAGCGGCATATATTTAAAGGGAGTCTCATGGCAGAGGTTTCAGATGAAGTGTTAAATTTGATGGCCAGTCACCCATGGGATGAAAGCATTCCAAGGCTGACACGGTATGCCTTTAGGAAAATGAGAAAACTCTTCTGGCAGGGCATTCTCGGCGGGCCTGCGCCAAGCGGAATCGAAGCAAAGGACATAGTGCACATAAGCATCGAAAAAATTTTGAACGGCGATAGGGCATGGGACCCCCGTTCCCAAGAAAACCTTTTCAAGCATTTAATCAGTGTGATTGACAGCGAGGTCAGCCACTTGATCGACGGTTGGGAGAATCGGCACTTCTTCCGGGAAGCTGTCCTGTCAGGAAGACCTAACAGCGATGGAAAAACAGCCGAATTCTGGGATAATGTTTCCTGTCCAAATTCCGGTCCGGAAGAAATCGTGCTTGCTAGGGAGCAAGAACGTTTGAGCGAGGATTTTTTCTGGAAATTTTACGAATTCATTGCTGATGCTCCCTTGCTTCAAACAATCCTTGAACGCCTCGCAGAGGGGATTGAGAAACGGGCGGACATCGCCGAGAGTATGGGCATAAAAGCGAAGGAATTCGACAATCTGAAAAAGCAGCTCCAAAGGCGGCTCAAATCATTTCAGGAAATTAAGAATGGAGAGGCGAATAATGACAAGGCATAGCCCTGAGAAATATTCCGACGTATTGGAAAGTTTGCACGGCCTGCTTACCGATTCCGAGGAAGAGGTAGAAGATCTTCCGATCACCAAGATAAGAGAAGATCTCAGAAAAGAAGGCATTGACGTCGATCAAATGACTTCCGAAGTGACCCTCATGATCTCCAAAAAGCTGGCGGGAAGAAGACTCGAAGCCGCCAAAGAAAAGAGACATCGTCTTGGAGGGCTATCGGTGATCAAAAAGTACATCGATGAAAAGGCGA
This sequence comes from Hydrosulfovibrio ferrireducens, assembly GCF_046883345.1. Lineage (NCBI taxonomy): Bacteria > Pseudomonadati > Thermodesulfobacteriota > Desulfobulbia > Desulfobulbales > Desulfobulbaceae > Hydrosulfovibrio > Hydrosulfovibrio ferrireducens. The sequence continues at coordinate 102,287 of NZ_JALKCW010000012.1, forward strand.
ACGTCAAAGACGCGGTTTTGGAAATACTCAATGGATTAAGCCAATCACAGCCGAAACTTGCCTCGGTGTATTTCAGGAAGCTTGAGGAGGCCAATGAAGCGGATATGGCTTCGATCTTGGAAGATCTGATGATACTCGAAAGTGACGGCGATGTATTCGAATGATCCTTCCAGGGCCAACGAAGTCAAGGCCCGGAGATTGGCGGACGCGCTCATAAGGGAATATGCTATCACCAGGCCCGACGAGATACGCCTTGAGGATATTTCAATGGACCGGAATGTCTTGGTCAGGGAGGGTGCATTAAGCGGATCGGAGGCCTATCTGATCCGGAAAGGCAACAAAGGGATCATAAGAGTCCGCAAAGACATCCCTGAGGCCGGCAGAAAACGCTTCGCAATCGCGCATGAGCTGGGTCATTGGGAAATGCACTCAGAAGAGACCCAGCTTAAATTTTGTTCGGAGGACGACATCGGCGGCTACCAGGGAAGCCCAATGGAAATCGAGGCGAATGCTTTCGCCTCCGAATTGCTCATACCCACTCGCCTCGCAAGCAAGGAATTCAGATCGGCCACGCCATCTCTTGAGGTCGTCAAGGCGCTCTCCAGCGCATACAATGTGTCGCTGACCGCCGCCGCAGTAAAATTCATCCAAATTTCGAAAGAAGACTGCATGGTCATTTTTTCCAGGGACGGAATAGCCCGCTGGTGGAGGAAAGGAAAGGAGTATTCATCCATTCCAGGCATTGAGAAACATCACCCGCTTCACCTGGAAAGCGAGGCCTGTGAGGTATTCCGGGGGAGGAAGGAATCCGCCAAAATGGTCAGAGTTCCAAATGAAGCGTGGTTTCCATGGATGAGGGACAGACGAGGGTTCGAGGTTTACGAACAATCGATTCGGCTCGGGAATTATCCGACTATCTTAACCCTTTTATGGGTGATCTCAGAAAGTTGACTTCATTTTTAGGGCATAGAGGCTTGATGTCCTCTGGCGACACACTGCCTTTGGGGAAAGAACAGCTACAAATGACGCAAACTTCCTACGCTACTGATATACTCTTTGCCGGCCTAGACAGTGTCCGTCGCTGGCTACCCTGCGGCAGACGCTGAGGACATGCAGGACAAGCAATGGCTGTATCCTGTTCATCGTCAGATGTGTCGGCGACAATTATGTCATGCTGTCCGGAAGAAAAGGTCTCAAGCTGATGGTTGAATGAATTTTGATCGACGGCGTACATGGATCCCCGCGCTCCCTCAAAACCGCAGTTCCAAGCCGCCAAAGTTTGACCATATCGGAGGGCGTCTCGAACGCCCTCGGCACCGGCATGTCGTAAGCCTGCTTGACCGCCAAGAGTAGCCTTAGCGATAAGACCGGCAGTACACCAATCTCCAGCGCCACAGGTGTCTGCGAGGTTAGGCGTTGACACAGCATTTAAATGGACCCAATCCGATGCACATCGGCCAAAACGATGGCGATATCGCAGTCCTTGTGCACCAAGAGTCTGAATCTCTATTAATGTCGCTGCATCGCCTTCCATCACCCCACCGACTGACGTTAGTCGCTGATCCGCATATTTAACCACATGGGCAATTCTAATTGTTTCGGCAAACAATTTGGGATCGGCCTTGCCGGAAGGCTCGAACACGACCACCGCCCCTTCAGCGGCAGCACGCGCGGCGAGGGTGACTGTCGCACGAGACAGACGATCCAAGAAAAAAACCGATATTCCGGGCAGACTCGGGGTCACAATATCAACTGCAGCAACAGTTACCGCTTTATATCTCGGTAGCCATTGGCCGCATCGGGGGCAGGACCATGAAAACCGATGCGTTGGCGAGCCATCGCGGCCTCGCCGAATCTCTTGGATAATGATCGGCGTGTGACTGGTTGGGCTGCAGCTAGCGAAATCCATCCGCACCCCCCACCGTGCCATGTCAGCCCGCACCCGCTCCGAGGCGGGATCCCCGTTCATCCGCGTGATCGGGTATGCATCCCAGCCGAGGTAGGCCAAAATCGAAAGGACATTACCACAAGTACCACCCGCCCAAGAGCGGACTGGGGAGTTGGGGGCCATGCCCATCACCAAATCAAGGGTAATTAGCCCTGCCCCAAAGACTTTTGGTCGTTCAACAGATGTCATCATGCGGGTATCCCTCCATCGTGCAACAGTCTTGACCGAGGCTTCGGATAAACGTCCCCTTCCAACCAGATATGTACAAGATTGGGAACAGCTATCACGGCAGGTGCTGACTGATTAAGATTGTACCCGATCGCCTCCAAATAGGCGACTGGTAAATCGCGCTCTAACGCCGCCATTAACGCTCCTAAGGCCATAATCTTGCTCCCAAGCGGAGACAGCACTAGACGCGAACCTCCGATCTCTTGGAATACCGGTTTCCGTAAGTCGTCGAGTCGTAGAATAGTACGATAGAGATCCAACGGGTCTCCTTCATCAGCGTAAACGATATTGCGAGTATCCACCGACCAGCCACTCTCAAATTCAGTCAAGTACTCTTCAGCTAACTCATCGCCCATACGGGGATTACTAGATGGAAAAGGGAGGATTGGACACGTATCATGGGGGGCAACGAAATTATAGAGAAGGCCAAGCGTTCCACTTCTTCCAGCCGCAAGCTGCGGTAGCCAGAGCTTAGCGGCCTTAGCCGAACTGTCGAGGGTTGATCCTCCTTTGAACCCATGGATATATCCTGGTGCATCGCTGGGCACTGGCTGGATGTCTGCGTCAAGCTTGGGATCATGTGCCACAAAGATGTGTAGGTTAGCTAACATTTTGCCGCGCTCAATTTGCTCAAAAAGGTAGCGAATTATTGGGAAGCTAGTCCCTACAGATAGTGCACTGATGTCCACAACTATATCGGTTATACCGCTAAAATCTTGTCGGTTGAGCATAGCGACAACGTTTCGTCCGCCGATGACCGCACCATCAGCGCCGAAGATTTCTACCGGGATGACCACTTTTTTGCTAATCGCAGCACCTAGAGTGACTGCATTGCAAGTCGCTCGTTCGAGCAGCCCTTGAGCTGGTTTAGGACGGTTTTCTTGGAATAGAACAGCGGATATTGATGCTGGGGTCAAGGCGAGACGCGTCGCCACTGCCGTTGATCGCGGATCGAATCCTGCCCCGGCAACGAGAAGCACGTGTCGATCAGGGCTGGAAAAATAGTCGACAATGAATTTGTCCACTTCTTGGCCACGATGGGCAATACACGGATCCCATCGACGGGCATGCATCATTTCCTAGACCTCCTCCAACAATCGAACCAAGTCGATGGGGCGGCGCTCCAAAAATCCGCCGCGTTTCAGGGTCAATCCGTGGTGGAGTAAGAGGATGCCACCAAGTTCGATGAGGCACCAGAGCCGCTTCTTCGTACCATAGTTGGGTGCGAGCATGAACGCATTGTAGGCAACGCCAAACTGCAACACCCGGGCGAGCTCAGGATAGTTCTTGGGAATAGCATCAAAATCATCCTGCAGGATGCCGAACGCCGTCGCCCCACCGCCGAGCGAAGCATTACCCTCAAGGCTTTTGTTTAGGCACTCTTTCGCGATGCCACTTGCGAGACGACGCACTAACTGATGATGAGGGAAGTCCCATTCGCGTACCATTGACGTCGCTTGGTCTCGTAATAATTTATGCTGGACTCCGCTTCCCAACGTGGCTCCTTTGCCCCTGACCAGTTGTGTCTCCGATTGCGAAACAAGTCGCGCGGCCAGTTGCAAAAATTGCTCCGCATTTTCCGAACTGGAGTCGCATAGATCGTCGATCCCAAAATAGTAAGGCCGGTCATATTTGTGTAGAAGATGAATTTTGGCGCCATCAGCAATCCCGGCGTCAGCGACCAGAGGTCGGCTAGGCTCAGTATCCCCGATGTACGCCTCGAAAAGCCCTCGTTGCGGCGGGGTCCGCTTAGCGTAACGTTCAAAGAGAATCGCCAGCATAGCGAGTCCCAAATCTTCGCCATCCTCCCCAGTAGTACCAAGATAATTTGCTATCTCCCTTTCAAGCGCGCTACGGCGCTGGGGCAAAACTCTATTCCGCTCCTGGAGTATTGCTACGGAGTTAGCAAGTTTATTACGGTTTCCCTTCGCTATCATCTCCGGCGCGGTTGTGAGTAAGTCGCCGAGACTATTAAGACGTCGACGGCTAAAGACCTCCATCTGGCCTAAGTATCGGCCCGCCATATCTTTGGCCATCCTGCGAAATGCGCGACGCTGATTAGCACGATCCTCTCCGCTTTGTAACCTGATGATTGTTATTTCGCGAGTACGCTTGATTCCGAGGGGCTCCGTCTCTACCGCGTTCTCCGCTACTTCGTGATCCAGCAGAACATCGGAGGGATTCAACGCATCAAAACGCGTCAGTATCCAACGGGCGACCTTGAGTTCTCGGCGTGCAAGCCAATGCCGCATGGCGGTAAATTGTGCTGGGTGCAGACTATGTGCATCGTCAAAAATCACCAGCGGGCACAAAGTCAAAATATCCTCACCATCCTTGATACTAAACGACTCGATAACGTCGAAAGGTCGGTAGGCTGCAACGGCCTCGCTATCGATATCCTCGACATCTGGTGGCAGCAAAGCGGCGGAAATCGTGTAAATGGCGAGTTCGACCTCGCGGGCTCGCTTAAGCAACATCGGCCCCGCAGTCCCTCCTATGGCAGTGAGTGCTGCGTCGGCGCCAGCCCGCGGCACGATTTCCACTTGAGTCAACGATATGTTGGCCGTCTCTAAATTACGAAGCCAAGCAAGTACTGTCCGTGCCTGAAGCAGTGCTATCATCAGCCCGGTTTTGAGTTCCTCGTCGTAAGAAAATTCCCAGAACTCACGATATTCGGCTTCAAGTGGCAACCGGCAGCCAATTAAGGTCGGACGTTCATTGGTGATCGCACCACAAACCGTAAGTGAATCAAGCAGGGGTTTGTAGGTTGTGAGGGCTTTGTTACGCAACAACGTCCGTAGCGTCGAGAACTGGAACAGTCTCGCGAGCGTTGTCTTTCCGCTTCCCGGTGTTCCTATAATCATAGTCAGCCGATCATAGAGCCGCCCTTCTTTAGCGGGCTTCTGGAAGAAAGTGACTAACGGTTCTGGGGTAACGTAGGCAAGGAAAGCCTCGTCATCTCGCAAGTACTCAGTAGCACGTTTTTCGAAAGGGTTGGTAGTCATGGCCTCTCTCAGGCGTGTCTTTGGCGGCGGCGGAACAACGGACGCATTGGGGGAGCAGAAATTTCCTGCCGGTCACCACCATTCGTTTCGGCCCAGAGCAACGCCACAGAATTGTTTGGTGTATTGTGTTCGAATACGAGCGGCAATGCGCCCCCGCCATAACCCAACCCCATATGAGGCACCCCGCCGACGTCAGTATGTTTCGTTCTAATGATCGGATCATAGTACTTCTCCGTCAGGCGGACAAAGGCTTTATCGCAATCCGAGGCCGCATTGAGGGGAAGTTCCTCCGGCAGCACCGTCCCGAAGGAGAAGTATACGTTCTTCGCCCACTCCTTGTGTGCCAACGCTGTTTGAGCCGCCTTTTGACTTACGTCAATGGAACGTACTGCCGCAGCGGACGCCACATAATGGTGGACGCACAACTCCCAATCCGGCGTGAAGATGTGGTCTCCACTCAACGCTCCAACAGCACTAGTGACCGACTCAAAAAACCGTATCAGCTTTCCCTTCCACTTAGCTTTCTCCTTATCGTATCGGAGAAAGGATGTGCCCGTCCCCGCAAAATCATCGATTAGGTAAACGAGTCGGAAGCACGCATTCTGGTCTTTCAGGTCGCTGCGCAAGTTCTGCAAGAGATCCTGCCACTTTTCCTTATCGAGTTGGGTGGCCAACACGAGCTGTTCATTAGTCAGAAACCCTGTGTTCGAATGCCGGACGATGTCGATCCGGGCACCGTCACTTAAACCCATAAACAGTGTTTGACGGCGGAGCCGCTCTTCATCGGCTCGTGCTTCCGAGTCAGCAAGCACACGATAGGCTGGAATACTCCGTTTAGCCGCGATGATTTGGACTAGGCGATCACGGACGATCTTTGGGTGGAATTGCTCAACAAGACGCTGCATTTCGCCGGGGCCGATATAGACTAACCGCCGTCGAACGAATCCATAAGCAGTTTTCCGCTCTTCCGACGTGAATTGCTGAAGCCAGGTAGCAAGACTTTCGACGAAACGCATACCTGCTTGAAAGTCACGGTAACCGTCGTATTTAAGTCGTGCCATCAATCGCAGCCACTTAAACTCTTCACGCGCTTGGTCATCAGACCATGCCATAATTTCACCAAGAACTCTGAGCGCCAGATCCTGGTTCATTTAAATGCACCACGCATAAATTTCAAGGTGCCTCCACTCCCCTGGAGCTTTGCCAGATAATCAAGTGTAGCGGCGACTCCTCGCTGACCGGGAGGTGCCAAGTTCCAGCATGTCTCCGGATCGACGCTGATCTCGTCGACGCTAAGGGCGAAAGTTTCGCACAGCAACTCGTAGTCATTACCCGGCCAGCGGCCACGGTCTCCTATTGCCAATATTGGTGCCGAGCCGGTACACTCACGAATCTTTTTCAGTACATTTAGCTTGGAAACACCTGGTGCGACGATGTCGATCGAATGACTCGAACGCGTGATAACTGCATCTCGGTAGCCTGCGGTCAAGAGAACTTGATGGGAAAGATCCCATAGCCGATTTTCCTGCATCGCACGTTTAGCTTCTAGCGTAATTTGAAAACGCCGGTCAGTCTGGACTGCGGCACGTGCCAGTTCTGGCTGTGCACGCAGGGCGCTGGCGAGAGGCCTCAAGGCCTCGCTTGTTCCTTCAGTCCCGTCGGGCGCCCCATCGTCGTCTAAGGTGGCGATCTCAGCCCCGTTGTAATAGCCTACGAGCACGCGCGCCCACATCGCCTCAGGCAGCCCCGCCCGCAAATCTCGGCGTACCGAAGCCCCACGGCCGGTGGCAATTGCCAACCAAGCCCCCGAGTCGACAATTTTTTTTAGCTGACCCAACATGTCTTCTCTTGCAAGCAAGAACCGATGTCGTGCGTCGACTATGGTGCCATCGTAGTCAAGAACTACGCCAGCGAACGAAGCATCCAGAAGCCGTTTGTGGAATACGTTGAGGGCAACCCGCCAACGATCAAGCTCCCCCAGCGCCGCGAGACGTTTTGGTGACGCTCCTGTTTTGCGTGCAATCGCCGCAGAATCGCGCTCGGATAAGCCATCAACCTCGACAATGCGCTTGGATCGAGGTAGAGGGAGTTTATACAGTTTACGCCCGAACTCAGGCACACCGGGGCGGCCAGGGTCGATACCTCTCGCCGTGCCAGCCCAACCAGTAATTTTAAGGGCCGCCACGAGCGCAGCCAGAGCTACTCCAGGCTTGGAACCCGGTATCTCCAGCCGCGCAAGAGGAATCTCAGGGGGGATTAGGCGTAGTGTACGGTCAGCCAAGCTGCGATCTTCATCCGCCACGAAGGCGAGCACTGCACTCTCTGCGCCGCGCTTGGCCAACCAATGGTGCCGTCCATGCGCGAAATTGCGGTAATCGGCCAACTGAAGATTGCCGAGGGCTGCCTCGGTAAACTTCGATTCGAGGTCAATCGCTCCGAAACGTGTTGACGGACCATACAATACAAGAGTCGTTGGCCGACTCCAGAGCGGCGTGGTTAGTCGCTCCCAAACGGAGATTTGCTCGGAATCGTTCGAGAGCAGTTCCTCAAGAGTCTTCACAGCTAAAATCCAGTCGCTCTCCTCATCGAATTCGACAGCGTATGCGCGGGCAAGCAGTGCGGTAAAGCCGAAAAGAGAATTCGTGGCAAGAAAGCCGTCTTTGCCGGCTGGCAATTTGTATAGCAGCAAGTCCACGAAGGGATGGACGCGACAGAAGTCCGCAAGAGCACTGTCCTCTCGTCCGCAGAGCACGGCGACTTGGCGTGGTTCGCGTGCGACAAGTGCATTAGCAGCCCTAAGAATATCGACGTTGCCGCCACCTGCGCTTAATAGCCACATTGTCACGTTCGTTTCGATCAACTCGCTAGCTGCTTCGAGTGGGGTCGCCACCGTAGCGATACGACCTGTAAAATGCTGATGGAGCCCAGCCAGCGCATGCGCGGAGGTCAGCGATCCACCCGACCCGATTGCTAGCAGGGGCGATAATCCGGCCGTGCGCACGGCTTGCCGCAATGGTGTGATATCAACCGTTGCCGCCCATGTGAACGTTTCGGCCAACTTGGACATCTCGGTCGCATAAGGCTTCGCCATTGTTCCTCTTTATCGTCCATTCTTGCCAGGACAATAGAATATTCTTTTTATAGGGTAAGTGCTAAGAAATCGCTTTTTCGGTTAGCTCAAAAAAACCAAGGCGACAACGGAGAATCTCCCGAATATCCTGACCAGTCCTCAGGACATAATCTTTTTTTATAGATCACTCCCGAACGGGCTGTCAATACGAATAACAAACAGGTAGGGGCTATTTTCATGGCGATATAATCGTCAACGGTCTAACAATAGATCGCTAAAGTTGTCCCCGAAAATGGCTCTTCAAAGTTTTTTGTGATGCTCTCCTAATCACCCACCATTTCCCAACTTTATTTGCTATTTGCCAACTTTATTTTTCATTTCCCAACTTTATTATCCGTTTACCAACTTTATTATTCAGGAACAGCTGCTGTCCGTAATAAATAAAGTTGGGAAATCATGGCCCTTCCAATTACGGCAAGTTATGCCATATTTTTTCATTTTAGCAAAATGCAAAAAAAATAAAGTTGGAAAGTCCCCCCCTTCCGAAGACAACGGTCAAAAAATAAAGTTGGCCAATAACACACCAAAATTGTATCCCCTCGGGGCGCATCAACCAGGCGCCCCGAGGAAGAGGGTGTTGAAAAGGATTGTATAAATGGCCCTGCGGGGTAGGAAAATTGGTCCTCCCCGACCAAGGAGCCCAGAATGGTTAGTTGGCCATGATATCGAACCCTTTGACCCCATCCTTGAAATCGGGACGCCAGCGGAGGGAAGGTGGTTTTCTTCTTGCCAACCCCCGGTACGTTGGCTTGATGATGATGGTCTTCCCTTCCCGTGGAACCACTACTTCTCGGCGCACAGAAACATCTTCGGTGGGCAGATATGCCGTGAAGGTGTAGGTTCCCGGCTTTAAACGGATTGTCGTCTTATAGAGATATCTCACCCCTTCGCCGCTTTCCGGGTCTGTATGCGGATCGGTGGTAGTCGTCTCGTTTTGCATCTCCATGGGCAGCCCCATTGATTGCCCGTTGATATCAACAAAGAGCAAATATTCATCCTTGCCGTGCTTGGATGGCTCAAAAAGAAACGCTGAATATTTGTGGGTTTTTATCGAGGCCGACACGGTGACAACCGCCTCATCCACTCCCACCGCCGCCCCGTCCGAGGCCACCTGAAACACATCGTTACGTTGCCCCAACAGATTCTGGTTGCTGGCCGCGCAGCCCGCCAGGATCAGGGCCAAAATTAATACGAGAAAATGATTTATTTTTTTCATGGCTTCAATCTCCTTTTTTTAGATAGTTTTGGTTATACCGCTGTCTCGCCACGCTCATTGGTCCGTATCCGCACGGCCTCTTCAACGTTTAGGACGTAAATTTTCCCTTCCCCCTTCTCGCCGGTCCATGCCTCTTGCTGGATGGTGTCCACCACCTCCCCAACCCTGAGATCGGAAACCATCAGCTCAATACGGGCCTTCTTGCAAAAAAAGGTTATCTCCGTATCGCTCTGCTCGCGGAAGGAAGCTCCCTTCCCTTGCCCGAAGCCCTGTATCTCCATAACGCTCATGCCGGTCAAGCCGTCAATGAGTCGCAAGGCTTCCGTTACTCTTTCCAACACAGCCGGTCTAATGTAGGCAATGATCTGCTTCATTGAGCGATCTCCTTTTGATTGAGTTTCAAGTCCGCGCTTCTCTCCCACCAGCGGTAGAGGGTCGGCAGGACCACCAGGGTGAGCAGGGTCGAGGTGATGAGTCCACCGATAACCACCGTGGCCAGCGGCCTCTGCACCTCGGCGCCGGTGCCATGAGAAAGCGCCATGGGAATAAAACCGAGCGAGGCCACCAGGGCGGTCATCAGCACCGGTCTAAGCCGGATGGCAGCCCCGCTCATGATGGCCTCATCAAGCCCCATCCCCTCCTCGCGCAGCTTGTTGAAATAGGAAACCATGACGATCCCGTTCAGCACCGCCACCCCGAACAGGGCGATGAAGCCTATGGCCCCGGAGACGGAGAGCGGCAACCCCCGCAAAAACAGGGCAACGATGCCGCCTATCAGGGCAAAGGGAATGTTGAGGATGATCAGGGAGGCCTGCCTGATGTTCCCGAAAGTCGAGAAAAGCAGGATGAAGATCAGGGCCAGGCAGATGGGAAGGATGACCGCCAGACGGGACATGGCCCGCTGCTGGTTCTCGAACTGGCCGCCCCAATTCAGGTAATACCCTGGCGGTAGTTTAACCTTACCCTCGATGGCCTGCTGGGCTGCCGCCACAAAGCCGCCCATGTCCCGTCCCGAGACGTTGCATTCGACAACGATCCGGCGAGAACCGTTTTCACGGGAGATCTGGGCCGGCCCTTCCTCGGTGTAGACCCGCGCCAATTGCTTGAGGGGAATGCGGGCGCCATTGGGGGCGGAGATCAACAGTTCTCCGAATTTCTCCGGGTTGTTGGATAACCCTTCCGGGAAACGCAGGGCAACCATGAACCGCCGCTGGCCTTCAAAGAGCTCGGAGACGGCCTTGCCCCCAGCCGCCAGCTCCAGAACATCCTGAATATCCGAAACATTGATCCCATAACGGGCGATGGCTTCCCGGTTGATCCGCACCTGCAGGTACGCCAGGCCCGAGACCTTTTCCACCTGGACGTCCGCCGCGCCCTGAACCTTCTTGACCGCCTCGGCGATTTCATTTGCTTTTGCCTTGAGCACCTCCATGTCCTCCCCGAACAGCTTGATGGCGATCTGGGATTTGACTCCGGAGATCAGCTCGTCCACCCGCAGGGCGATCGGCTGGGTAAAGGAAAAGGACATGCCGGGGATATTCTCCAGCCGCTCCCGCATCGCATCCACCAGCTCCGCCTTGTTGGCGGCGGTTTTCCACTCCTTGCGCGGCTTGAGATTGACAAAGATGTCCGAGATGTCAATCCCCATCGGGTCGGAGGCGATTTCCGCCCGTCCGGCTCGGGAAACCACTTTTTCCACCTCTGGAAACGAGAGCAGGGCCTTTTCCACCGCCGCCGAACTGCGCACCGTATCGGTCACCGACACCGAGGGCAGGCGGAAGGACTGAACTGTAAGGCTTCCCTCGTCCAGGGTGGGAAGAAATTCGCTCCCCAGAAAGGGCACGAGCAGGAGCGAGCCGACCAGAGCCGCCCCGGTGATGAGCAGGATCTTCCTCGGATTTCCAAGGCTCTGCCGCAGGAAGGGCAAATAGGCCTCGCGAATCTTGGCCAGCAGTCTTGGGTCTTTCTCCACCACCTTTCCTTTCAACAGGAACGAGCAGAGGGTCGGCACCAGGGTCATGGTCAGGATGAGCGAACCCAAAAGGGCGAAACCGACGGTGAAGGCCATGGGAGAGAACATCTTCCCCTCCATGTCGGTCAGGGTGACAATGGGCAGGTAGACAATGATGATGATGAAGACCCCGAAGAGGATCGGTCGCGCCACCTCCTTGGCCGACATGAAGATGACGTGCCGGGCGCTTTCATCCTTCTTCCGTTCCGCCAGGTGTCGCACCGTGTTTTCCACCATAACCACGCTGCCATCCACGATCATGCCGAAATCGATGGCCCCCAAAGTCATCAGGTTGGCCGAAAGCCCCAGCCAGTGCATGCCCAGGAAGGAAAACAGCATGGAAAGCGGGATGGTCAGGGCAACGATGACGGCGCCACGAATATTGCCGAGAAAATAAAACAGCACCGCGATCACCAGCAGCCCGCCCTCAATCAGGTTGGTGATTACGGTGGTGATGGTCTTTTGGACCAGGTCGGTCCGGTCGTAATAGGGAACCAGCTTTACCCCTTCCGGCAAGGTCTTCTGGATGGTCTTAACTTTGTCCTTGACCCCCTCGACCACCTCCTTGCTGGAGGCGCCTTTCAGCATCAGCACGATGCCTGCCACCGCCTCGCCCTTGCCGTCGTAGGTCGTGGCCCCCTGGCGCGGTTCATTGCCGATGACCACCTCGGCCAAGTCGTCAAGATGAATCGGAGTGCCGCCGCGACTGGTGACAACGATCTGCTTCAGGTCGTCAATCCCCTTGGCCAGACCAAGGCCACGCACCATGTATTGTTCTTCCCGGTGCTCGATAAAACCCGCGCCGACAGTGGAATTATTCTTCTCCACGGCCTCGATCACGTTGTGAATGGTCAGATCGAGGCTCTTCAACTTGCCCGGATCAATCAACACCTGGAACTGCTTGACCTGTCCGCCGAAGGAATTGACATCCGTCACCCCCGGCACGGTGCGCAGGAGCGGTCGTACGATCCAGTCTTGCAACGAACGCAATTCACGAACATCGTACCCCTCGCCTTCGAGGAGGTACTGATAGATTTCACCCAGGCCGGTGGTTACCGGCCCCATCTGCGGCTCGATCCCCTTGGGCAAACGATCACTGGCCTGTTGCAACCGCTCGAAGACCTGCTGGCGGGCAAAATAGGTGTCCACCCCATCCTCGAACACTATCGTGATTACCGACAGGCCGATCTTTGAAATCGAGCGGACCTCGCTGAGCTGTGGAAGTCCTCCCATGGTCGTTTCGATGGGAAAGGTAATCAGTTTTTCGACCTCGGTGGGTGCCATGCCGCCAGCCTGGGTCAAAATCTGAACCTGGACGTTGGTCACATCGGGAAAAGCGTCCACCGGCAGCTTCTTCATCGCCCAGACCCCGCCGCCGAGCAGGATGACGGTGGCAAGCAAAACCAGCAGGCGCTGCTGGAGGGAAAATCGCAATATTGTGTCGATCATGGTCTCACTCCTCTCCCAGTTCGCCTTTTTTGAGTTCCGACTTCAGCAGGAAGCCCCCCTTGACCGCGTAGCGTTCTCCTTCCTTGAGTCCGCCCAACACCTCAACCTGGCCGCCGGATGCCCTGCCAAGCTCAAGGGGGCGCGGCTCGAACTCCGTGCCGTTCGCGGTGACGAATACTACCTTCCTGCCCTCCATATCCTGCAAGGCCTCTTCGGAAACAACCAGGACTGGCGGCGCATCGGCAGGCAGAGCAAGTTCGACACTGGCGAACATCTCCGGTTTCAGCTTGCGGTCCGTGTTTTTGACCTCGATGCGGGCCTTGACCGTTCGGGTGGCGTCATCCACCATGTCGGCAATATGACTGATCCGCCCCGGAAAGCCCAGGTCAGGAAAGGCGCCGACCTTGACGATGGCCTCCTGTCCCTTGCGGACCTTGGCCAGGTCTTTCTCGTTGATGTCCACCATGACCCAGACAGAGGAGAGGTCCGCGACGGTATAGAGGTTCTTGGCCGGATCGGCCAGCTCGCCGACAAGGGCATATTTTTCAGTGATGACGCCGCCGATAGGTGCGCGGACCGGCAGGAGCTGTCTTTTGTGGCCTGGGCCATCTAAACTAGCAGGAGAAAGTCCGTAGAGGGCAAGCCGCTCTTTGTCGGCATGCAATTCGCTTGAAGTCATCTGATAGTCGGTCTCGGCCTGTAGGATGTCCTTGCGGGCGGCAATCTTCTTCTCCACCAGAGCATTGACCCGTTCCAGATTGTTCTTCGCCAGCGAGAGTTTGGCCTTTGACTGGCGGTAACGGTTTATGGCCTCATCCAGTTCCACGCTGTCCAGCATGACCAGCACCTGGCCGGAGGCGACAGTATCGCCCAACGAGGCCTTGACGGAGGCAATCTTGCCCGGAATACGCGATGAAACGTGGGCGATCCGGTCGCCGTTCACCTCCACCTTGCCGGTGACACTGATGGCATCGGCAAGCCGTTCCTGCTTGGCGGCAGCGACCACGACGCCATGCTGTTTTTGTATCTCCGGCGTCATGCTGACGGTTTTGGGCGCCTCATCTTCTCCCCCCTCATTCTTGGCCCCGCTCTTTTCATTGGGTTCGACTGTCTCGTTGTGCGTCTTTTCCTCTCCAGTCCCGGTGGCAAGATGGGTGAAGCGATAGTAAAAGCCGCTGGCCAGGGCCAGGGCGATAACTCCGATAATGATTCCCTTTTTGTTCACTGGACACCTCCGCTCAGATCAATCGCCACCGCCGATTCAAGTTTTACAAAAGCCACACGCCTGCCGTGCAGGGCCGCGAGATAGCCGTCATTGACCTCAAAGAATTTCTTCTGCTCCTCGATAACCGCAAGAATACCTGCCTCGCCCAGGCGGTAGGCCTCCTGGGTCAGTTGCAGATTCTCGGCCAGTTGCGGGATGATGCTCTGTTTAAACAGGGCAAGAATGCGCTCCGATGCCGACAGACGAGAGAAGGCGGCCTCGACCTCGGCGGTTATAATTCTCTCCAGCGCCAAACTACGGGAACCGGCAGCCTCCAGCCGGGAACGGGATGCTGCCCGTCCGCCCTGGTTGCGGTCAAAAACCGGAAGCGGTATCGACAAGCGCACCCCAAGTTGCGTATCGCTGCTGGTCGACGACAGGTCTCCCAACTCGGTTGCGCTCCGCTGTCTTTGCGCAAAGAAACCCACGGTGGGGTTGGGAATTGCCTCGGCTGCGGCCAGACGGGTTTCCGCCTCGGCCTTACCGCGTTCGAGCGCCAGGGCCTGAAGATCGGGCCGCGAGGCAAGGGCCTGCTTGAGCAGTTCCTGAATGGTTTGTGACACCACCGGGGTGGCAAGATCATCCGCTGGGTTAAAGGCTACCTCGTTCTGGCCCGTCAATGACGACATCCTGAGACGAAGCTGAATGCCATCCCGCTCTGCCTCGATAAGACGGCTTTCGGCGCGGGCAAGTTCCACCTTGGCAAGATTGAGTTCCAATTCGGGGATATCACCCGCCTTGAAGCGTTCTCCGGCAATGCTCACCAGATCGCGATTCAGGCCAGCCAGGTCAGCCGCAAGCTCGCCCCGTTTGTCGGCCAGGGCCAGGTCAAAGGCCAGGGTGGAAACCTCTTCCTTCAACAACCGCGCAGCGTTATCCCGCTGCCGCTGCGCCGCTTCGGCCTCGCGCTGTCCCGCCTCGCGGCGCAGGCGCAATTTGCCGTTCCACGGAAGCTCCTGATTGATGCCGATGGAGGCGGAACGCTCCTCGGGGCTGCCGGACTGACGACCGGAAGAGCCCTGGAGTTCCAAGGTAGGGTTGGCGAGGGTGCCGGACTGAATGGCAAGCGCTTGCTTTGCCGCCGCCTCTTTTTCCAGGGCGGCCAGCTCGGCGCTTTGTTTCATGGCAAGAGCCACAATTTCATTGATGGTGCGGGGAACGGGCTCGGCCAATGCCGGCAGACAAACAAGCGCCTGTAGCAGCAGAGCAAAGATCGTTCCGCGCACCTGTGTTGAGCAGGTCATGGGAAAACCTCCAGACAGATGGATAGGTGACCACAGCAAGGTGCGGACGCACGCAGGCCATAGTGATGACGTTACGTTGGTAATGTTACGAAAAAGGAATACCTAGAGAATTGCTGCGTCGGGCGGAACGAAAAGGGAAAGATAGACTTCGGGGATATGCCGGGTTATTTCGGCGGGGTGAAGAGAGATGAGAAATGGTGAGTAGGTGAAGATGGCCGGCGTTGAGGCAAGCGGAGCATGGCATGGGCCATTACAGCCGCCGAAACAAACATGATCATCTTGGGCGTGCGATGGGGCCGGGGTGCAGGGGCAGTCGCTGTCATGGATCGACCCCGAATTTTCAGTGAGGAACGAGGATACTGTTTCCTGGGCGCCCGGCAGTTCCCCGGCGCACAAAATATCTTCGCTTAATGACATCGCCAGGCCAATGATGGCCACGCACAGGAGCATGGGGGCGATTATGCGTCTGAATTCAGATTTCATAAGGAGGCAACCTTAGCAATTCAACAATTCTTTTACAATACAAATCCGGTGCACGGCTGTTGTTTTTTTATGGCAGATCAGGGCGAGGTGGCTACTGTTCCGAAAATTCCTTGTCAGGGCCGGACATCTGCCGGACCAGATGCTCGACCGCCAGCTCGGCCATCTCCCTGGCCTCCACCAGAAGAACGGACGTGTCCCGCAGGCTACAGAAAATCCGTACTGCCGCGTAGCTGACGGAAACCACGCTACCGCCCCGCTGATCATGAGCCCACCTGTACGCGCAATTCATTACCTACCAGCGACACCATCCGCCACCGTGGCCCATCATGGTGGCGTAACCGCCGTACATGCCGGGATGGCTGTCATGCCAGGAGCATCCCCATCCCATAGGGCCAGAATAGCCCGTGCCGATTTCCTGGTTCACTTGCGAGCGTAAGCGCCAGTAATCTTGCTCCAAGGCGTAGAGCTCGGACCGAAGGGTATTGGCTTTGTTCAGCGTGGTTGACCCATCGGCCAAAGCGGTTTCAAGCTCTGTAGCCTTACCCCGGAGAGCACCCTCCTTGTCGGCCAGTTGCTTTTGGTATTTTAGCTCGATTTCACGGGCCTTTTTCTCCTGCTCCGCAGTTAAGGCCGGTCTGTTCGTCCCTGTCATAGGGCCACCTCCCATGGGACCCATCATCCAAGCCCCGGCTTGGGATATGACGCCGAAGGTAAGAGCAGTTACCAGTGTGGTGATAAGAATTTTTTCTTTTTTCATGACAGTTCTCCTTTTGACAAGTTATTGGGTTTTACCCACATCTGCCCGGCAAAAAGGGCAGTACCTCCAAGCAGTTTCCACAATTTTACTACAGGACGGGCAATGGCTTTTCAAAGTAACCGCGCAGTGGGGGCAGCGTAAAAAGCTGTTTTTTATCGCACCACCGCAAGCCGGACAACTTGCGCCTAAACTTGCCCCCAGAGGGAAAGCACTTTTCCCTCCTTGCCTCAGGGTTGTGACAAACGCAAGAACTGCGAGGACAATAATCACTGTCGCTATTATCCAAAAAAAATGCCATTCATGCGCCCAGCCTATGCCGCAATACATGATTTTCCTCTCAATAATTATAACTTTGTGGATAATCTCCAGGGCGTCCACACCCATGAAAATGGCCGTTTACAGAACCTGAACCGTTGTAATATCCATGATCATAGCCAGCCCAATAATGACCGCAGCCGGTTAAGATCAATGCCGCACCGAGCAGAAGCAAAACCAGCGTGGTTGTTTTCCAGAATTTCCTCATGACATCCTCCTTTGTTTACTCTTTGTTTATTGGATATAGCAAAGGGCGTGCCAATAAAGTTGTCCGGGGAGCAACAGCAGGCAACTACACGAAATAAAATGATAAATATATTTTCAGAAGAAACGAACGAGAAGAAAAGGAAACGCAAGTGCCCAAAAATTAGGCGGCTGGATGCGATGCAGGAACAGGGGGGTGCCTAAAAAGAAGACAGACGAAGAATTTCCTAAGAAAGGTCGTATTCTTTCATCTTGTTTTGCAGGGTCTGGCGGGCAATACCGAGGATCTTAGCGGTTTGGGATTTATTCCCGTTGGTCTGTTGAAGAGTGGCGCGAATCAGTTCCCGTTCCATGTCCCGCAGGGTGAGACCGGAGGGAGACGGGGATGGCCCCTCATCAGCCCGGTGCTCCGCCTCGTCTGGACGAAGATGGGGTGGAAGCTCCAGGGGAGATATCTGTTCCCCGAGACAGAGAATCACGGCCCGTTCCATGGTGTTTTCCAACTCGCGAATATTGCCTGGCCATTCATAGCGGCTCAACAGCACCAGGGCCTGGGGGTGAATCCCCCGGATATTTTTGCGGTTTTTCCGTGAATATTTTTTCAGGAAGAAGTCGGCTAACGGCGGGATATCCTCGCGTCGATCCCGTAACGGGGGAAGCACAACAGGTACAACGTTAAGACGGAAGTAGAGGTCCTGGCGGAATGAGCCTTCCTCGACCATGCGCTCCAAATTTTTATGGGTGGCGGTCAGCAGGCGGACATCAACCTTGATGTTTTTATCGCCGCCGAGCCGCTCAAATTCCCCTTCCTGTAACACCCTCAGTATTTTAGCCTGGGTAGTCAGGCTCATGTCACCGATCTCATCCAGGAACAAAGTGCCCTTATGCGCCTGTTCGAACCGCCCCTTTCGTTGTGCCGCCGCTCCGGTGAAGGCACCTTTTTCATGGCCGAAAAGTTCGCTTTCCAGCAAATTTTCATGGAGCGCCGCACAGTTTACCTTAATAAACGGGCCATTTTTACGCAGGCTGTTCTCATGGAGAACATTGGCAACCAATTCCTTGCCCGTGCCGGACTCTCCCGCAATGAGCACCGTGGCGTCGCTGGGGGCCACCAGGGCCAGGGTTGCAAACAGTTCCTGCATCCCGCGACTGCGGCCGATGATGTTACCAAAGTCGAATTGTTCGTGGAGGCGCGTTTTAAGAAGGACATTTTCCGCCTGTAGCTGCTCATAATTCAGAGCCCTGGTCAACGTCAGCTTCAGCTCCTCGATATCAACGGGTTTTGTTATATAATCGAAAGCGCCTTGTTTCATTGCCGTGACCGCGCTTTCCACCGAGGAGAAGGCCGTTAGAATAATAACCGGGAGAGCGCAATGGGTTTCCTGCATGGCGGCGAGCGTCTCAATCCCCCCCATGCGTTTCATTTTAAGATCGAGCAATATGAGGTCAATTTTCTGTTCATGAAGGATCGGCAGCACCTGGTCGCCGTCCTCCGCCTCGATAACCTCGTAGCCGGCGCCTGCCAGGTTGGCATTGAGCATGGTGCGGTGGGCGGCATCATCATCCACCAGCAGAATTCGTTTTTTCCCGCTACTCACGGCGTTCTCCTTGGTGTATGGGAAGAACCAGCGTAACCGTCGTGCCCTTGCCGTTTTCACTCTCAACGTCTATGCGGGCATGGTGCTGTTCAACGATGTTATGAACCACCGCCAGACCGAGTCCTGTTCCGGTTTTGCGGGTGGAGAAAAAAGGATCGAACATGCGCGCCTGTTCCTCCTGGGTCATGCCTTTGCCATTATCCCGCACCCAAACATGGACCGCATCACTATAACGTCTGGCGCCCAAAACAATGGAACCTTCTTCCTCTACGGCGGCAAGGGCGTTTTGCAGCAGGTTGAGCAACACCTGTATGAAAAGATCAGGGTCCGCTTCCAGTAAAATGTCCTCTTCTGGGACATCCAGGCCAAAGGCTACCGCGTGATTCTTGAAGTCGTCCGCCAGCAACTGGGCGGTCTTTGTCAGCAATTCACCCAATACAACCTTTTCAAACTCCGGCTCCCTGGGCTTGGCAAATTGCAGCAAGGCCGAAATGGTCCGGTTCAGGCGGTCCACCTCGCCGATCATAAGTTCCGCATACCGTTTGGCGCTGCCATCTTGCGCCTGACCGCCGAAGTACTGGGCGAATCCGCGCAGGGTTCCCAATGGATTGCGTATTTCATGGGCTATACCGGCAGCCATCCGTCCCAGAGCGGCAAGGCGGCGGGAACGTTCCAGTTTCTCCTCCATCTCGCGAATTTCCCGCATGTCCCGGAAGGTCAGAACCGTGCCCAACCATTTCCCGTCTTTATTCAAAAGGCGCGCAGCACTGACCTTGACCGGGATGGTTTCCCCGTTCTGTCGTTGATATTCCAAGGGAAGATCAACAAAATCCGTGCCTCCTTGGACGAGCGGTTCCATCTGGCTCTGTCTATTGCCGGCTATTTGCCGCAAGGTCTTGCCTTCCAGTTCCGACACGGGTTTCCCTAAAAGTTCCTCCATCTTGCCATTGCTGGAGACTATCCGCCCCCGGGTATCCAAAGTGAGCAGCCCGGCCGGCATACTCTCAATGACGTTGCGCGTATAGAGTTCCATGTCGGCCAAGGTGGAGCGGCTGACCCGTATTCCTTGATACAGAAAAATAAAATACAGCCCAGCGCTGCCCAACAGAAACAAAATGCCGCCCATAATAAGGGCCTGCTTTACATCCTCTTTTCTGGCTTCATCGAACTCAGCAGTATAGAGCCCAACGAAAATCGCCTGTCTGCCGGTCATCGGCGTACCATTTTTTTTCGACTGACACCACTGTTGCCAGCGACTTTGCCAATTTTCCCAGCCATATTCAAGGGTGGCCCCCGGATTGAATTCCTTTGCCACCTCGAAAATTTTTTTTGGAGAATCTTGAACAGCAAAATTGGTGAGCGGTATGTTATGAGAAAGCACTTGGCTTACAGGGGGGCGAGTGCTCGAATCCCGCCATTCACCGGCGGCGGCCATCACCTTTCCCTGCTCATTAATGACGCTGATATAGGCAATAGCCGGCGATTTTGCCGTTTCCTGAACCAGGGCGACAAGATTGTCCTCTCCTTGCCAACCCTGCATGATTGAAATACGTGTCCCTGCCTCGAAGGCGCGGATAAGGGTTAGCCCCTCCTGTAGCAGGAAATGTTTCATCATCTGCTGTTCGCGGTTTAAATTCAGGAAGGTAATGACAGTCAACACAGACAACAGGATGATACTGGCGGCTACTATCGTCAGGCCGACCCTGGAAAACTTAAAAGAAGGGGTTGATTTAGGAATCATCGGGTACCGAAGTTCTACGCGCTCTTTAATTTTATGTAAATGATTTCGTTTTTTATTTTCGCGGATTCAACTTCGAAGTGCAACTCCCTATGCTGATGCAATATAGCGCATCGTCTTACTAAAAAACACATCAAATGGGGGCTCTTGGATCCCATTATTTTGCGAGGCCGATGGTTGAGGCCTTAGACTGCTGATTGCCGCGTGGGGAGTTGCGCAAAGAGTTGCTCACACAAGGCTACGCTTTTCTCCCTAAAGAGGAGTCACCCAAACTATCTTCGATTTTCGACTTATAGTTGCAGATAAAGTGAGCCAGGGGGCACCGGATAAAATCAAATAAAGTGAACCGAAAATTGCGATGATTGCGAGCCGCTACAGACACCAAACGATATAACAGATTGTTTTTTCGTGCTTTTAAAACCACCAAGCATCGTAATGCTGATCTCCATACCACAATTTTTCAACTATATTTTCCGTTTTCCAGCTTTATTTTCCGTGAACATCTAATTTTGCCCGTTCACTACTTCAGCTTACGTTCGCCACTGTCAAAACAATCTCCGCACCGCCTTCCACAGTCTCACGCCCCAGTTTTCTGGAGAGGATTTTGTGTGCTTGACAAGTTCGTACTTCCCCTCCTTGAAAAGCGTTCCTAGTTCTTCCCGGTCCCAGTGCCCTCCTCCCGCAATGCATTTTTTCAGCATATTCTCGGTGAACGCGATGAAGGATTTGCCCTTCGGCATCATAAATAGAAGGGTCGAAATTCCATGATCGTCCCTCCCATCGACCTCCACCAAGAAAAAGCGGCGAGTTGAGAACGAAACTCCCACCAAAACATACGACCGAGGGCTTCCAGAAATTTTCGGCATCTTGGGGAGACAGCAGCCTTCAGGGGTTTCTCCTTCGTAAAACGACAGGCTCGCTCCTTTGATGTAGGGTAGAGCCTTAAATAACTTTCGAAAACCCACAGAGACATCACTCACGGACTTGAATGGGGTAAATTCGACTGACGGTAACTCCCCACATCCTGCCTCATCGTAAAGAGTCCCATCCTTTGTAGGGACGTGCTCTATGCGTACCCCTCCGCCTCCAGAGTGATCTTCGCCTTGCCCATTTTCGTTTATTCTTTCCCAAATTTTGACCACCTCGATCCGCTGCGCAAAATCCGCAGTGGTGAAGTCGATTCTTACAGCATAAGGAGACGTAATTTCTTTCGGTGACTTTGGCTCCGGATTGATGGCGGCCTCTCCCGGCTCCTCCTTGGTCCTTCCTCCCCCGTTCCCTCTTTTTCCGCCTTCATATATTCTGAAACCAGGATGTTCATAAGTTAGGGTGGAAAATGGCAGTCTGGCAGCGGAACTGAACTGTTTTATTTCCAGGACCAGAATGGTTCTTTCGATTTTCATCCCCCTGACCACCCAGACACTGCCCGGGATGGCAGGTGGCTCGGCATGAAGCGGATGCGCATATTGCATAGTTGTCCCGCCGTCTGCAGAGGCGGAGGCCCAGACTTTCTTCCATGCAGCCCGAAACTCCCCGTCAAAAAGGACCAAGGCCATCCTTTTAACGACTTCTGTGGACAGGGAGGCTATGGCGACCCGTTCCGAGAACTTGAGATGCGCCTGGCCGTCCGTTAAGGTGGATGTGCATACATCCGTGAAAAAATCCGGCCCCAGTAATTCGGCTGTCATCATCCTGTTGAGAGCAAAATAGGCCCGAATCACCTCCAGACAGGGAACCACGATCCGCTCCCCGCGATTCCATATGACCACGCATTTCTCTTGAAGATTGAATCTCGTCCGCAGTTCATACTGCCTTGGCACCGATATCGCATCGCAGATACTCACCTTCGGCGAGGAGCAGAAGCGGATCTGCATCCGAGTGCCCAAAGGGCTCTCCCTTGTCAGTTTGCCATCCCGGTAGGCACTGCCGAGACGAAAGGCCGGCAGTGCTCCCCAAGGCACGGCTAGGTCATGCAACGTGCCGTTCTCCCGCCGGAAGACAGCCTGCATCTGCCACTGTTTCATTTTCCCCGCATGATAGGGCGACCGAAGCCAGTGAAGATAAACGGCTTCGGTCTTGTCAAAAGGCCAATGCTTAAATTTCATTTCCATGCTTCACTCCTTTTCAAATGCATGAAATTATCCGCTCGATCTCGACCGCGACGCTTGCCGGATATCCGGGCCGAAGATGCGCTTCGCGAACGATTCGCCAGGTCTCCAATGACTCTCCGCGCCGCAAGAGTTCTCTCTCCGCAGCCCTCACGCGCCTGATCCCGAAGGCGGCCTTGGTTTCGATAACGCCTTCAAGACTCGCTCTTGCTGCTGGGAGCTTATCGATATTCCTTTGCAACAAGGCGAGCGTACCGAGCTTTTTGCCGATGGCGCTTAATGTGACGCGCACGGGTCTCCCTGGTGCGTAACGGATGGCATGCGCGGCGGGACCGATCCGAGCTGCGAGCTCGCGATCTCGACCCGGCCAGTCAACTCGGCATCCGGCAGACCCTTTCCTGGATTTGACCGGCGGGAGATTTTCGAAAAGCCATTCCCGATCATTGCGGTAAAGCCAGCAATAATCGGCTGGGCCCAGCGCCCTAAGTTCATTCCGTCCCTTTTGGGGATGCTTGGCTATGAGCGCGAGCCATCGCGTGCGGCGCTCAATCAGCGATTTTCCATCCTCGACAAAATTTTCCTCCTGCCGGCAGTCCGCCAGCTGGGCCAGGTGGCGAATTACTGTGTGCACATCCACGCCAAGGACTCGGGCGATTGCCCTCAGACTTCTTTTCTCCTTTTCCGCAAGACGGATCAATTCCGCCTCCCACACCGGACCGACTTCAAGGATTTTTCCCCTTCGAAACTTGTCGCTTCTTTCCCGGTCCGGGCCGGTCCGGGCATAGTTGAAACCACATGAACAGTAAAAATGACCGACCGGCTCCCCCGTCTCACAATTCCGGGTGATGACAAACCGGCTGACAACTGCCTGACGGTAATGGGATGCGGCAGAATTTAGACAAGGCCAGGGGCCTCTTCCGAAGGGACGGCTCTCAGGAATGCCGGTGCAGAAAAATTCCTCGATCCCTGTCCCAAGGAAGTGGATCAAAAGGATGTGGCGGAGAGGATGGCTCGCCTTGCGCGGTTTGCGCACAATGCTATTCAGCCAATTGCACTGAGAGTCGATGTCTATGCGACAGTGGATTTGCTCCAAAAAACAATTCCCGTAATATGCAACAAACCCTTCCAGAAGTTCGCGCTGAGCCACCCGTCCGGAATAGCTCGCAAGGTCCATCTGCCGAAGGTGATGCAGATACTTTTTCCGAAAGAAGAAAAGCCCGGGACTTTCGGTCTCCGGATGACTGAGCAACCAAGCCACCGAACGGGTTATTTCCCGGTAGTGGAGGAAATACCTCTCGTAAGGTTGCGGCAGGTATTTCCCGTTGGGTACGGGAGCGGCAACGAAAGCGTGCTTATTCTGGGGGGCGGCGGTCGGGACATCGCTTTCGCAAAGCCATACCTCGTGTTTATGACAAAGCAGGGCTCCAGCCGCCTGATGGCTTCTGTGCCAGTATGGTTCCCCGTACCGACTCTCGTCAGCGGCGAGGCACTCTGGGCAGAACCTGAGATACCGGGGCGCCGGTACGCCGCTGGCCATGACACCCATGGCCATGTGTATGCCGCCCCCGTGGGTGGAGCCCTTCATCCAGGCGATCATCTTGTCAACCCGGTGCCTTGGCAAGAAGGGGCTATAGAGCGGAAGGAGGGTATTTTCCTTGATCAGGCGATCGACTATGGTGAGGGTGCCGGCAGGGAGCTGCCTTCGTAGGCAATCCAAGCGGTTTGGCAAATCTACCACTGCGCTGGCGGTGGTAGATCCGAAAAGATCCTTCATGGTGGCTTTGATGCTCAAATTGCCGCTTCTTCGATGGTAACGGGCGCAGGCGCTATAGAGCATCTCGTCGGGGTATAATGCCGGGAAAAATGCGAGCATCGTTATGGGGCTCCCGCGGCCAAAAATTCCTCGGCAGACTTGATGACTCCGGCGGCCTTCAACGCATCGTATGGAGATGTTTCCGTGGCGGCCTTTGCGACGATCTCTCGCAGGTCGCCGCTGAGCGAAACGACCTTCAGTCTTTTTTTCTTCTCCTGCGGGCTCGCGGCTTCCTCAACGGTCGCCTTCTTTAGGGCCGTCTCCTCCGCGGCAAGGCGAAAGGCCTCACTGCCGGCAAGCCGCAGGTCCGTCTCGGCCGCGAAGCGGCGACAGGCCGACTGGGCGCTCCTTACTGCGATTTCCGGGGCGTATCCCGCTTGGACGATTAGGGCAGCGAGTTGCTCTTCAGGAGATTCCCCCAAGCCTTCTTCATCCGCCTCGGCTACCGCAACCTGATTTCGCAAAGTGTTCAAGGTCCCCTGTAGTTGCACCCGGCCTAGAGCTTTCCGGAGATGATCCTGCAGCAGGTTTCCGGGCAGGCCGATGTCCGAAATATCCTTCAGCGCCTCCAAATCGCCCATCCGAAGGGCTCTGAGGATCGGAGCAACTGCCGTAAGATTCTCCCGGGCGAGAACCCTGATCATCACAGGGGTGATCCTTTCCGTTTTGTCCTTTGAGCCGATCACCTCCCATTGCGCCAGCATGTAAAGCTTGGTCGCGATGTCCAGGATCCCCTGCGACTCCTCATAGATCACCTTCTTTAACGACTGCTCCAGGGGAGTCGGGACGGCGGTCCACTGGTAACGCCAGACACGCTCGATAAAATAGTCCCAAATTTGGTCCTCGGCGAAATTGTGCATGAGCACGTCGCCTTGCCCGGTGGTCCTTCGGGCTAGGGAGAACTCCCTGGTGAACAGGCCCAGGGCCTTATAGGTTCCCATGAGGACGACAGGCACACCGATGGTGTTGGTCAGCTGGACGAAGAAATTGAGCAGCAGGTTTGAATTGTCCTTTTGGGCCCCCCTCAGGCGCTGGATCTCATCAATTACCAGGACGCCCAGCCCGACGTTTGCCGCGATTATGGCAATGATGGGCATTAGGTCGTTGGCGGTCCGTCTCTGGTTGGCATACTTTTCCGCGTAGCGGGTTCCCAGGAGCCGATCAATCGCATGAAAAAAACTACTACAGAGCCCCCTCGGAGATCCATCGTAAGGGCAATCGAGTTTGAGCCATACCAATTGCTGCTGATCGAAGGGACGCCCGTTGTACTCCCGGTGGATAATGACCTGAGGAAGGAGGGAAAGGATGCTCTCAATGAGCGTCGACTTCCCGACCCCGCTGGCGCCGATAATCGAGAATCCGGCCGCGGTCGACCGGATTGTGGGGGTGTAGGGATAGGAGGAGCCCCGGTTCCAGTCGAGGTCCGGAAAGCCGGCCTGAATCTGTTTGATCCACTCGGCCGAAAGAGGATTTCGCGCAAGATACCCGTTTCGGATCATCCGGGAGAACTTCTGCTCTATCTCCAGGTATTCTGGCAAAGGAACGACGATGTTTTGAATTCTCTGGACCGCGTTCAGTCTGCGCAATGCGGGAAGGGTTCTCTCGGCTTCCGAATAGGCAGGCATCCGCCTCAGCAGGCTGCCGGCTTTTTCCGGAGACAATTCCTGCGGCAGCGATTCGATAAAGCAGTTGTGGCGATAGAGGGGTTCTTCGCTCTCCAGGTAGATGGCATTTACCCTATTGCCGATAAGGAAAGGCCCGAGTTCCCGGTCCCCCGCCTTTCTCATGGCTGTTCCTCCTCGCCATCGGCTTTTAATATGTCGAGGAAGTCCTTTCGCTTGGCCGAGGACGAGGCTTTGACACTCGTTTCCCCCTTGGCCAGGGGAAGCAAGGTTCCAGGCGTGCCGCAGTGCCGTTCGGCCCGCAAGTCGAACGCCTCGTCCCGACGATTGAGCTTCTTTTCCTCGGCTCGGTTGTCACGAATCCCTTTCAGGCGCTGATTGTTGCTTTGTTTCTGGGGGCCCGATTCCTCCTTCATCTTGGCGGCCTCCGCTTTTATGGCCGCGACCTGTGCCCGCAACGCGGCATCGGACTGTAGCCGCCGGCCTTCATGCTGCTGGGACTTCAACTTGTTAAGAGCAAAGAAATCGAGCACCTCTTCCAGCATCACGCCGTTGAATCGTTCTTCGTCCGGCAAAAGAGTGCAGGGATCGAAACTGCTGCTGTCGCTTGCGCGCAGATAGATGACTTCCATACTGCGGGGGTCATACGAGACCGGAACGGTCCAGGTTCCCTCGCTTCGCGCACGGACGTACCATTGCTCCCGGAGTGCCCGGGCTGTCGTATAATAGACGCCCTGAAACCGAATCCCCTTGGGGGTAACGGTTGCCGATCCGGTCGGCATTAGATTCAGCCGGATGGTTTCCAGGCTCTTCTCACGCAAGTGGCCGCCCCGGTTGCCAATGCCCCATTCCCACAGATTGACGGGGATCTTAGGTACGTCGTCGGCAATCATATCCCTGTCCAGCGGATATTCCTCAACCCGATGATGGAGATTATATTTAATCACCGTAAGAATAATGATCTTGGTGAACTGGCGAAGGTCAAGAGTGGCATCCAGACGGTGGTCGGGGTCTCCTCTTTCGCGTTTCCTCACCGCCCCGGGAAGCCAGTGGATGCTTTTCAGGTTCGCCCGCCGGAACATCTGCTCCACAATCCCTTTCCAGTCCGCCCGGTACGGAGGGCAATTGGCAACGCGGATATCCAGGGAATCGGCAAGGCTATCGGAATCAAGTCCCAAAAGCTCTCCCCGGTCTCCGAGGATCATTTCGGGAAGATACCGGCATGGCCAAGCCTCGGAGTCAATTTCAACGTCATACTCCGAGCAGAACGGCACCTTGTCGGTAGTAGCGTTGGCGAGCGCCATCATCGCACCTACCCAGCTCGGCCCCTCAAGTCCCACATAAATTCCCGCTACCATTCGGCTGAACACATCAACGACGAAGTAGATCACGGGCCTGCCGATGATCCAGTTGCGGTTGAGGGTGCTGACCAGGTAGACATCCCCGATAGTGGCATCGATTTGGAAGATGGATCCTGGACCGAAGGCCATCTGGGTCGAGTTGCCCAGTATGGGCCGGCTTTTCAATAAATATCTTTTTTCTCCTCGCCTTGAGACGATCGAATGGGCTAGATCCCGTTCCTTGAGGTGCCAATAGCGGAATTGCTGAAAGGAAGGAAGCTGGGAGGCAGGAGGAAGGACCGGGACACTGACTCCGCCCTCGTTCCGGTAGCCGAGGTTAAAGTGCTTGCCGATCATAAGATCGTAGGCACGCCGGAGGGGATTTCCCTCTTTGGTGTTGTAATAAAGATCGGTGGAGATTCTGAAAATCTTATGGAGTTCTTCGTCTACGTTAACGCCGACATACTCGGGGTCAAGCTGTAGAATCTTGCGCGGCCTGCCCCTTTTGGGCTGGTCGGAGCGGGACTCCTTGATGAGGCGATTTTTTCCGGGACCTCCGCAGTTTTTGTACGCCGGAAGCAGGGCGTGCTTGATCTTCCCTCCCCGCCAGAAGCGTTTGAGCTGTCTGTAGACCTCTTTCGGCGTGACCTTGAATCGTTCCGCAGCCTTCCGGATTAAAGGCCCCCTCTCTTCCTCCAGGTAAATCCCGGGCTCAACCGCCACCAAGTCACGGATGATCTCCCAGGCTCTCTCCATCCGGTCCTTGTGCTTTTGGAGAAAATCCGGATCCGGCATGGCGAGCTGCGCAAAGGGATCGATCTTCCGGCGGAAGGCTTGGCCGCCCGCGATTGCCGCCTCCAGTTCTGAACCTCGTTTCCAAACGGGAAGCGGAAGCGAGACAGCATCGGAAACCGAAACAACGACGACCTGCTCGCCGGCATTGTCCGTCCAGAGCACCCTTTCCAGGCGCTGCGTGGCGTCCCCTTCCACTGGGACCCATTCGATCAGGGTATTGATAGCAAGGATGCGATTCATGCACTGTGCTCCTGCTCGCTTGGATGTCCGGCCACCCTCGCGACACGCAGGGGCTTGTCGGCTGCGATCGCTTTTGTCATGTCCACCATCCACTGGCCGGATGCAATGAGGTGCCTGACGATCCACAGGCCAGAACCCGCATTCAGCCCCAGGGCGTGGTCGATCGCAAGAGCGGCATGCGCCAAAGACTCCCGTGGGTTTTCGGTGATCAGACCGTACAAAGCCGCCTCGGCCTGAGAGATAATCTGAGGCGTGAGGCCTGGCGAATTTCTAATGTCTGCGGATGAGTGGATCCATTCGACATACTCAGCCACGGCCTTTGGAATATCCAATTCCGTGACGATCCCCCAATCGATTTTCCTCTCTGCCCAGTAGGTCCGCTCGATCTCCAACTTTTCCAGGACCCGCTTGCTGCCGAGATCCTGGCTCATTTTCACGGATCGGGCCACCATGACGCTTCTTCCCTCGGAGAAAAGGTCGACAAGAAAGTCGGTAGTCATGATTGTGAATTCTTTGGTTTTTGGGTCTGTGGGATGCCTGACACCGAGCCGCTCGGAGATCATCATAGTGTCCTCAATCGGCAGGGGGAACTGTTCGCGGATGTCGACGACGAGAGAGGACCAGTCAAGCAGGTAGAAGTAATTCTTCTCGCGATTCGAGGGGAAGTGGTGAACGCGGCTTGTCGTCCACCCCTTGATTCGGTGGGAGAGCCCGCGCGAAGGGACTTCGCGAACCGTCAAAAATGGTTTGTATTTTTCACCATGCCCCTGACCGCGGCCTTGCTTAAGCTTTCTGTCCGCGCTGGTAATCTTACGACGTGGCATACCGATTCCTTTTGTTGGGGGTGCGGTTCCCGAGGGCGGATTTTTCTGGCAGAGCTGTAGCGGATTAGAAGCGGGCGAGTCTTCCGGGAAGGCTCGCCCGCTACACTGTTACTTCTCCTTTCTTACGCCTTTGAAAGGCTTATCGTCCGCTTTCTGGTCAATAAACTGTCCTGTCCCGGTATCCCGCTTTACCCACCGATCATTCTGCGGATTATAGGTCTGGGACCGGTCTTTTACCGCGCCGATCCGGTGGCCATCTCCGACTGGGGGATTCTTCGCCATCTTTGCCATCACCTCCTTTCGCTTAAAATTTTCTTCTTATGTTCTTTTGCCGGGCTGCTTCCAAAATTTGCCGCCGCGATTATTTTTTTGCGGATTGTCTGTCCCGGACCGGTCAGCTTAGGAACTTTATTCGATTGACCTCTTGGTTGTTCTTTGCCAATGTGTCTTATTGTTTTAATTTCAGCCATAAAGCCTGATTTTCGTCCCGAACGGCAATTTCCCTGTCCAGAGCGGCATATATTTAAAGGGAGTCTCATGGCAGAGGTTTCAGATGAAGTGTTAAATTTGATGGCCAGTCATCCTTGGGACGAAAGCATTCCGAGGCTGACACGGTATGCCTTTGGAAAAATGAGAAAACTCTTCTGGCAGGGCATTCTCGGCGGGCCTGCGCCAAGCGGAATCGAAGCAAAGGACATAGTGCTCATAAGCATTGAAAAAATCATGAATGGCGATAGGACATGGGATCCCCGTTCCCAAGAAAATCTTTACAAACATTTAACCAGTGTGATTGACAGCGAGATCAGCCACTTGATCAACAGCTGGGAGAATCGGCACTTCTTCAGGGAAGCTGTCCTGTCAGGAAGACCTAACAGCGATGGGAAGACAGCCGAATTTTGGGATAATGTTTCCTGCCCAAACTCCGGTCCGGAAGATATCTTGATCGACAGAGAACGAGAACGTTTGAGCGAAAATTTCTTTTGGAAATTTTACGAATTCATTGCCGATACGCCTCTGCTCCAAGCAATCCTTGAACGCATCACAGAAGGGGATAAAAAAAGAGCGGACATTGCCGCGAGTATGGGCATAAAAGTAAAAGAGTTCGACAATCTGAAAAAACAGCTTCAAAGGCGGCTCAAATCATTTCAGGAAATTAAGAATGGAGAGGCGCATAATGACAAGGCATAGCCCTGAGAAATATTCCGACGTATTGGAAAGTTTGCACAGTCTGCTTACCAATTCCGATGAAGAAGATGTAGAAAATCTTCCGCTCGCCGAAATAAGAGAAGATCTCAAAAAAGAAGGCATTAACGTCGATCAAATGATTTCCGATGTGAACCTCATGATTTCCAAAAAGCTGGCGGGGAAAAGACTCGAAGCCGCCAAGGAAAAGAGACATCGTCTTGGTGGGCTAACGGAGATCAAAAAGTGCATCGATGAAAAGACGAACATCAAAGAATCGGTTTTGAAAATACTTAATGGGTTAACCCAATCACAGCCGAAACTTGCCTCGGTGTATTTCAGAAAGCTTGAGGAAGCCAATGAAGAGGACATGGCCTCGATCTTGGAAGATCTGATGATACTCGAAAGTGATGACGATGTTTTCGAATGACCCCCTCAGGGCCGACGAAACCAGGGCCAGGAGGTTGGCGGACAAGATCATCAGAGAATATGCTATCACCAGGCCTGAAGAAATACGCCTCGAGGATATTTCAATGGACCGGAATGTCCTCGTCAGGGAAGGCGCATTAAGCGGATCGGAGGCCTATCTGATCCGGAAAGGCAACAAAGGAATCATAAGAGTCCGCAAAGACATCCCCGAGGCAGGCAGAAAACGCTTCGCAATCGCGCATGAACTTGGTCATTGGGAAATGCACTCTGAAGAGAACCAGCTTAAATTTTGTTCGGAGGACGACATCGGCGGCTACCTTGGAAGCCCAATGGAAATCGAGGCAAATGCTTTCGCCTCCGAATTACTCATACCCACTCGACTCGTAAGCAAAGAATTCAGATCGGCCACGCCATCTCTTGACGCCGTCAAAGATCTCTCCAGCGCATACAATGTGTCCTTGACCGCCGCCGCAGTAAAATTCATCCAAATTTCAAAAGAAGACTGTATGGCTATTTTTTCCAGGGACGGAATAGTCCGCTGGTGGCGGAAAGGAAAGGAATATTCATCCATCCCAGGCATTGAGAAACATCACCCGCTTCACCTAGAAAGTGAGGCCTGCGAGGTATTCCGTGGGAGGAAGGAATCTGCAAAAATGGTCAGAGTTCCGAATGAAGCGTGGTTCCCATGGATGAGGGAAAAGCGCGGGTTTGAAGTTTATGAACAATCAATTCGGCTCGGGAATTATCCGACTATCTTAACCCTGTTATGGGTGATCTCAGAAAGTTGAGCTCCTTTTCCGGCAATGGAGGCACCGAGATCCTATTGCGGCAATTTACCGACAATGCGGATAACACAACAGCTCTGGTTAGCGGTTCAACTTAGAGGGAATACTTTTGGGCTTGCCATGGAGATACTCCATGTTCTTGAAGAGTAATGGGGCAGTTTGAATTTTCTTGGGTTTGAAATGCTTGAGCTGTCATATTATATTGTGGGCATGAAAAAGAAAAAACTTCCTACAGACATCAATGAACTTGCCAAGTCTCTTGTTGACCTAGCTACCGATGAATCCCCGCCCGAAGAAATATCTTCCGACAAGCCACAAAAAAACCAAGCCGCCGTTGAGCTTGGGCGGCTTGGTGGGATGAAAGGCGGAAAGGCCAGGGCGGAGAAATTGACGGCTGAACAACGGTCTGAGATTGCAAAGCTTGCAGCCCAGGCGAGATGGAAAAAAACGGGTGTGTAAAGAATTTTGTGTAAATGGTTTTTGTGATCAAAGTTCCGGCAGCCTGTCTTCAAACATGATGCTGAACTGATTCAGCGCCGATTTCCAGTTTTTAATCGGCATCGTCCAGCGTTTCGAAATATTCGTCAGCG